>NZ_JAXUHN010000096.1:0-161114 GCF_035916875.1 Methylomicrobium sp. Wu6 | reverse complement strand
TGGAACTGAAAGCCGCCTTTAGGCGGCTATTGAACTGGGGCCGCGTTAGCGACCCCACGTACCGCTTTGAGCGGTTCACAACATAAAGCCCCCGGCTTTGCCGGGGGATATTTACTTGGGATAAAGTCGTTTAAGAACTGAGCAGGGAAAATAGCCTTTTCCCTATCCACTGCGCGATCAATAGTCCTGCAAGAATGCCCAAACCGTCGAAAAGCAGATCGGCGAAATCGGCTGAGCGCCCCGGAAGGGTTAGCTGCCGCCATTCGTCCCACATGGCTACGCCTAAACAAAACAGCGCTACGGGGGCGCGGGCGAGCAGGCTTAGTCCGAAATCCAATAGGCCGGCGAGTACCGCAAACCAGGACAGATGCGCCAGTTTATCCCAAGGTGCCTGCAAGAGACCTGCCGCTTCCGGCTGGTTCCCGCCCCAAATGAAGAGTACGAGCAGGACCGATGCCAGCAGCAACGACAGCCGCTGTAAAAGTAGGTAGATGTTTATTTTCATCAATCAGGGTTCATCGTCGAAAGTGTTTTGTGAATTGCAAAAATCCTTAATAATGCGGCTTGGCTGACAGTATTATATGCATTATCCAACAGAGTTTCAGAAACCGGAACAAAACCCGAAAATCAAGTGACAGAATTAGAATTATTTTTTAGCGGGGAAGGCGATCTGGCGAAGACGATCAAGGGCTACAGGCCGCGCGAACCGCAAATCGAAATGGCCAAGGCGATAGCAACCGCGATTACAAGCCATCGCCATTTGATTGCGGAGGCTGGCACCGGCACCGGCAAGACCTTTGCGTATCTGGCGCCGGCGATTTTGTCCGGCAGCAAGGTGATCATTTCGACCGGCACGAAGAATTTACAGGATCAATTGTTCAACAAGGACTTGCCGGTGATCCGCAAGGCCATCAGGACGCCCTTTATGGCCGCGCTGTTGAAAGGCCGCGGCAATTATCTGTGCACCTACCGGCTGGAAAATTCGCTGAATTCCGCGTTCGGTTTCAGCAAGGAAGATGCGGATGCGCTGAGCAAGATCAAATCCTGGGCGAAGCGCACCAAGACCGGCGATATTGCCGAAATGGCCGGCATCGCCGAGGCGAATCCGGTCTGGTACCAGGCCACCTCGACCGTCGAAAACTGTCTGGGGCAGGATTGCCCGGTTTATACCGATTGTTTTCTGGTCAAGGCCCGGAAGGAGGCGCAGGAGGCCGAAATTTTGGTCGTCAATCATCATTTGCTGTGCGCGGACTGGTCGATTCGCGATGGCGGCTTCGGCGAACTGTTGCCGAAGGCCGACGTGATTATCGTCGACGAGGCGCATCAACTGGCCGATACCGCGTCCAATTTTCTCGGCATCAGCGTGGGCAGCAAGCAATTGAACGATCTGGCCAGCGACGCTCTGGTCGAATATTTCAAGGACGCGACCGACATGCCGGCCTTGCGCGCCGTCTGTGAAGAGCTCGAACACGGCGGCAAAGACTTGCGCCTGGCCTTCGGCATCGAACTGAAGCGCGGCGAGTGGCGGGACATCGAGGACAATCCGAAGATTACCGGCGCGCTGGCTGATGTCCAGGCGCAATTGCAGCGCCTGGCCGAGCAGCTCGAGCTGGCGTCGGTCAAAAGCAAGGGGTTGGAGTCGTGCTTCAAGCGCGCCGAGGAACTGGCGCAGCAGTTGAAGATCATCTCCGAAGACCCTGGAGGTAAATGGATACGCTGGTATGAAACGCATCGCAAAACGGTGACCTTGAGTCGGACGCCGCTCGATATTGCGGCCGAATTCCGCAATTTCATGCAGTTCAGCAAGGCCGTATGGATTTTTACCTCGGCGACCTTGAGCGTAGCGCAGCGCTTCGATCACTTCGCAAACGGTCTCGGCGTTGTCAATGCCGACAACGCGCGCTGGGACAGCCCGTTCGACTATGCGAGCCAGTCGCTGTTTTATCACCCGAAAGGTCTGCCGAAGCCCGATAATCCGGATTTTACCGCGCTGATCATCGAATTTGTGGTGCCGGTTTTGCAGGCGAGCCGGGGACGGGCGTTTTTTCTGTTTACCAGCCATCGGGCATTGAAGGAAGCCGCCGAGCTGTTGGCGGACCGAGTCCCCTATCCGCTGCTGATCCAGGGCAGCCGGCCGAAAGGGGCGCTACTGGATCAGTTCAAGAACGCCGACAACGCGGTGCTGCTCGGCACCTCGAGCTTCTGGGAAGGCGTCGATGTGCGTGGCGAAGCGCTGTCGTGCGTGATCATCGACAAACTGCCGTTTGCGTCACCGGGCGATCCGGTGTTGAAGGCGCGGATGGAGGCAATGCGCAAGCTGGGCCGCAACCCGTTTTTCGAATATCAATTGCCGGCCGCGGTGATCGCGCTCCGGCAAGGCATCGGCCGGCTGATTCGTGACGTGACCGACCGCGGCGTGTTGATGGTTTGCGACCCGCGCCTGCTGAAGCGCTCCTATGGACAGATGTTTCTGGACAGCGTGCCGGCGATGCAGCGCACCCGCGATATTGCGGAGGTGCAGGCATTTTTTGAGCAGCAAAAGTCAACGTCTCAAGAGATGACTTAAAGTTCATGCATTTTTCATGGCCACGTCCGCAAGTTGGGCGCTGAATTCCGCGGCCGACAGCGGATGGCTGACCAGAAAACCTTGGTATAAATCGCAGCCTTTTCCTTTCAGGAAGGCCAATTGCTCCAGTGTTTCGACGCCTTCGGCCAGCACTTTGAAACCCAAAATATGCCCCATCGCGATAATTGTGGCCGCGATTTCCATATCGTCCTGCTGAACTGGGATATCATCAATGAAGTTTTTGTCGATTTTCAGCACATTCAACGGAAAACGTTTCAGATAGGCCAGGGACGAATAGCCGGTGCCGAAATCGTCGATCGCAAGGCGTACGCCTTGCGCGCGCAGGTTCTTCAAAATTTCCATCACATCGCTCTGACGCTCCATCAGGCCGCTCTCGGTCAATTCCATCTCCAGATATTCGGCTGGAAAACCAGTTTCTCGCAACACGTCTGCAACCAGGGCGCTGACGTCGCTTTGCCGCATTTGGTGCTGAGAAACATTGACCGCCAGAGAGATGGGTTTGAAACCTTTATCGAGCCATTCCTTGCCCTGACGGCAGGTTTCCTTTAGCACCCAGGCGCCGATGGGCTGAATCAGGCCGGTCTGTTCCGCTATAGGAATGAAACGGTCTGGCGGAATCATGCCTTCGACGGGATCTTGCCAGCGGGCTAGCGCTTCGGCGCCGACTATTTTGCCGGTAGCGATGTCGATTTGCGGTTGATAATAGACGAGCAACTCGTTTTGCAGCAACGCCCGGCGTAGGCGTCCTTCCATATCGATGCGTTGGCGCGCGGCTTCGGTGAATTCGTTCGAGTAAAACGCGAAGCGGTTTCGTCCGCCTTCCTTGGCCTTGTATAGTGCGGCGTCGGCATTCTGCAAGAGCAATTCAGGCGTGTGACCGTGTTGAGGATAAAGACTGATGCCGATGCTGGCGCCGATCAATACTTCGCCGGTATGCGGAATAGACCATGGCTCGCTCAGATCGGCGATGATCGCCTGGGCGATGCGGGCGGCATCTTCAGGTTGCGAGATGTTTTCCAGTACGACGGTAAATTCGTCGCCTCCCAGACGGGAGACCGTATCGATATCCCGCACCCGGTTGACCAGTTTATTTGCAACCAGTTGCAGCAGTTGGTCGCCAACCAGATGGCCGAAACTGTCATTCACATCCTTGAAGCGGTCGAGGTCCAGCATCAGCAAAGCGATTTGCATGCCTTCCCGCTTTGCGGTGTCGATGCTGTGTTCGAGACGGAAAAAAAGGCGCAGACGATTCGGCAGAGAGGTCAGCATGTCATGGTGCGCGAGAAACTCGAGTTGCGCTTCGGAGGCTTTGAGCTGGGTGATATCCGCAAACACCCCGACATATTCGCTGACGTTGCCGAAGCTGTCGCGAACGACGCTGATGTTCAATAATTCGGGGTAAACTTCGCCATTTTTGCGTCGGTTCCAGATTTCGCCCTGCCAGAAATTGTGTGCATCGATCGTTTCCCAGAGGTTGCGATAGAACTCTCCGTCATGGCGTCCCGACGACAGCATGCTGGCGCTTTTGCCGATTGCGTCCTCTTCGCTGTAGCCGGTAATCGCGGTAAAAGCAGGATTGACTCTCAATATATTGCGCTTGGCGTCCGTGATCATGAAGCCTTCCTGGCTCTGCTCAAACACTTTGGCGGCAAGTTTAAGTTGTGTTTCGGCGCGTTTGCGGTCAATGGTCAGTGCGGCGTAATGCGTTACCGTTTCGATCAGTTTGCGGTCATAGTCGTCCGGCATCGCCGGCGTACGCTGGTAGACCGCAAAGGTGCCGAGCACCCTGTTGCCGGAACCGCGGATTGGCTCTGACCACCAGGATGCCAGACCGGCTTGTTCGAGCGGCATGCGCATGCCGGCGCAGCACGGATCACCGGCGATATCGTCGGCAATGGCACTTTGACCCTTGCTGGCGGCATAGCCGCAACAACCCATGTTGTCGCCGACAGGCATGCCATCGATACAACTCTTGTAGAAATTGGGCAGGCTGGGAGCGGCGGCCAAACGCAGATGAAGACCGCTATCGTCGAGTAGAAGCATCGCGCAGTGTGCGCCAGGCTTCAGGCTTTCGGCCTTGTGCGTGATTGCGTCCAGAACCTCGGCCAATGGCATGCTGCTGGTAATGCATTCGAGCATGAAGCCGCGCAATTCTTCCAGGTTTTGCTCATGGCGCCGTTCGGTCAGATCCATATTGGTGCCGGAGATACGCACCACCTTGCCGTCCTTGTTGCGCGAAATGAAACTGCGTTCCAGAATCGGAACATAATGGCCGTCTTTGTGACGGAGGCGGAGTTCGACCGCATGCATGCTCTGCCCGCTGTTCAACGCCTCGCGTAAATCCAGTTGGATAAAATCGATGTCGTCGGGATGCACCAGGCTTTGCCAGAGCTTGGCGTCGCTTTGTAATTCATCTATATCATAGCCGAGCATGCGCCACCATTGCGGCGAATAATACAGGCGGTTATTTTCCAGATCCCAATCCCAGGGCGCATCGCTGGAGCCCTTGAACGCGAGCATCAGCCTGTTTTCCGATTCCTGCAGGGCTTGTTCCGCGCGTTTGCGTGCTGAGATGTCGCGGGTCACGGCCAGCATCATCGTGACCGCGCCGGATGGGCCCGGTAGCGGTGCCGCATAGGTTTCAAGCCAGCGCCGCGTGCCTTTACGGCCGACGACTTCAAATTCTAGCGAGTCATTTTGTCCATTCATCACGCGTTTGTGCAAAGCGATAAAGGCGTCGCGATACTTTGGCAGCAAGAAGTTGATCAGTTTATGTTGTTGAGCGATTTCAAGCGAATCCACTTCGAGCATGTTCAGCCCTGCCGCGTTCATGTTGATCAGGTCGCCTTTTTGATCAAGGACTTTGACGCATTCCGGTTCGGTTTCGATCACGGTCCGTAAAAACTGTTCGCTTTTTTGCAGTGATTGCTCGGCTTGTCTACGTTTATCTTCGCGGTCGAAATTGTCCATAGCAAAACCGATATCCCAGGCCATTTTGAGCAGTAAGTCGCGTACTTCCTCGTCAAATGCGTCAACTTTATTCGCATACAAGCAAAATACGCCCACGGCCGCGCCGTTTTGTTGAATCGGCAAGGCTGCAGATGCGCGCCATTCGTGACTGATGCCACGTTCATGCAAAGCTATGGCCATAGGATCGCATGCAAAGTTCTGACACCAGATCGGCCGGTTTTCTCGGATCGCGGCGCCGACCGGCCCCTGGCTCAAGGAATTGGCGGGATCGGCCGAAATATAAACATCCTTCAGGAACTCGGCTCCGTCGCCGGCGCCGGCGACCGGGTTTATCCGTTGCGTTTTTGGATCGGTCAGTCCTATCCATACCATTTGCATGCCACCGAATTGCACCGAGTCATTGCAGATTTGCCGGAAAAGATCGGCTTCGGTGGCGCACCGGACGATGGATTGATTGCAATGGCTCAACACGGCATAGAGTTGGGTGATCCGCTGAATTTTGATTTCGGCCGTTTTTCGTTCGGCGATTTCATTTTCTAGTTCCCGGGTGCGGATTTTGACCACATCTTCGGTTTGCATCGTCCTACCGGTCAGCATCAGAAGTCCCAATCCGGTCATTCCGGTAAACATGAAACAGCCCAGAATCAGCCACCAGATGTTCCAGTTGAGCTGTTCGTTATAAAATTCGGGCGCGGCGGCATACATGATGCTCCATGTCCGGTCGGCGATATGCAGAGGGAGGGTTTTTTCGAGTTTGGGAAAATCCAGCGATGAGGCTGGATAGTGTCGCATTTCATCGAATAATGTGTCGCCAAAATCAGTGATTTTGAGCAACAGTTGTAACCGTGTGTATTGATTTTTGACGGTATCGATTTTCTGATGAACCTGAAACACATTCGCGACGAATCCGCGCAATGCCGCACGGCGCTGAGCCAGTGTATCGATTGGCCGACCCGCTTGATAAACCGGCGTGTAAATGGCCGCGCTGGCCTGGTTGGACGGGTCTTGCACCAAACGGATCACGCCGGACAGCGTTGTTTTGGCCGTATCGCCGGCTTTTCGGATCGCTGCGAACGAGTTCGGTTTCGAAGAAATATCCAGGCCGCGTGCCCGTGCATTGGCGTCGAAAGGTTCGGCGTAAGTGATCGGAAAATACTCGGATTGCATGCCAGACGGGTTTCCCGGCGCTTGGGTGTATATAGCCGCGCCGAGACTTTGCTCATGTGTGGAGCGCTGAGTCGCGGTAATCCGCGGGATCCATTCCAGCGCCTGAATGTCCGAATGTTCCGCTAAAAGGGGTTTAGTATAATTCTTGAATTCATCCGCACTGACATCGATGGAACTGTCGAAAAAGACTTTGATGTATTGATTGATTTCGGTATAGCGGGTAAATTCATTTTGCAAGGCGTTGTGCAGCAGGCTGCAATGTTCTTCGAAAAGCGAACGGATGCGTTGCTTTTCCTGCTGTTTGCCGAAATGCAGGATCACGATGACGAGCAGAGAGAGGATGATCAACGGCAGGGCGACCGAATTGATCCGCATGCTCCGTCGATTTCGCAGCACACCGATAAAACATAACAATAACGGAGCGAAAATCAGGACGCCGACGGTATCGCCTATCCACCAGGTTATCCAACTGACCGGCATGTCCTGCCAGGCCAGAGCGCCTTCGGCATGGAGTGTGATGACTCCGGCCGAAGCGGAAAAAATGCAACTGACCGGTCCGCCCAGCGCGATGAAACGCAGAATGCTGCGATCATCGGTCAACGGATTATCAGCGCCGACATAACGCCGGGTTAACCATGCGCCCAGGCCGGCCTGAAGGGTTGCGGCGATACTGGCGATGCTGCCGACGAACAGTGAGAAAAATAGGCCGTCCGGGCTCGCCTTGTCCAAAAACGAAAAAATCTGCGCCATGAACGCGCCGGCTAAAATGCCGGGGATCACTTTGTGTCCGTAAGTCACCATGCCCGCAAAGGCGATGCCGGCTGCCGGCCAAATCGGGCTGGCATGGCTGGGCGGGATCGACAGCAGGGTGCCGAAATAACCGCCCAGAAAATAGCCGATGGCAAGCAGGATATTTATTTCTAACATATAAAACATTTGTACGTATACAAGAAGCCAGCTGACAACGGCATCGGATCAAATGTATATCTTTATTATGACAAAGAGCATGAATGAATATAATGACATTGTGTTTTTCTGATGCTCATGTTTATAGCGGTTTTATGGGCTTATAAATGGGCGGATTAACAGCTCAATTACGCTAGAATGGCGGATATGGCTTGTTCAGCCCTGGTTGCCGAATGTGTTTGACTGGATTTGTTTAAATCGGCGGGATCCTGTCCGTCCGCATACGCTCGTCGATAGCGGAACCTCAAGCCCGGCTACCTTGCTCATTCAGAGTGACTTGAAGCGATTGACTTGATCATCGTTCTTCGAATATATCTTTATGAAGATTATTCAATTAAACCCGGTAGAAGTCCAGTCTTCTATTCTATGGCAAAGCCGGAAAATTCGTGCATTCTCTTGAATGACAGCCAAGGATCGCCGAAACGGCGTTTTGGTGCGAATTGTTGCTGCTTTGGGCGGGATAGGCTGTGTGTTTGTCGAGCGGGTCATTGGCTCATTTATTCGCGCGAGTGATCCTGATCAGCCATTTTGTCCCGGATGCTGGTAAAATAGGCGGTTATTGATTCAACTAGCATTTTATAAATGAGTACAAAACCCAGTAAAGACCTCGAAACCTTCGTTAACCCCGAACCCGGCCGGGACTATACGATCCGTATCGACATCCCCGAATTCACCTGTTTGTGTCCGAAAACCGGTCAGCCCGATTTCGCGACGATCCGCCTCGAATATGTGCCGGCCGCGGCGTGCGTCGAACTCAAGGCGCTGAAGCTATATATCTGGTCGTTCCGCGATCAGGGAGCATTTCACGAGGCGGTGACCAATCAAATCCTAAACGACATCGTCGCCGCGATTCATCCGAATTTCCTGCGCGTACGTGCCGAGTTCAATGTGCGCGGCGGCATCTACACGACGGTCGTCGCCGAACATCGCAATCCGAATTGGCAGGCACCAGAGCCTGTCCATCTGCCTTAACGTATGACGATGATCAAAGACACGCTGACCACGCTGCCGCAATATCTGCTGCCGCAGCATACTTTATCGCGGCTGATGAGCCGTCTGACGCATTCGGAAAATGTCGCCTGGAAAAATTTCTTTATCCGCCAGATCGTTCGTCATTACGGCGTCAATATGGACGAAGCGCTCGATCCGAATATCGAAGCGTATAAAAGCTTCAATCGTTTTTTCACACGCGAACTGAAACCCGGTATTCGGCCGTTGACGAGCGAGCAAAATGCGATTGCCTGTCCTGCCGACGGCGCGGTCAGTCAGGCCGGCTCAATCAGCGGCGGCACGATATTTCAGGCAAAAGGAAAAAACTTCACGGCCATTGATTTGCTCGGCGGCAACGCGGAACGCGCCATGCCGTTTCAGGAGGGTGTGTTTGCGACGATCTATCTGTCGCCGAAGGATTATCACCGTTTGCACATGCCTCTGACCGGGACGCTTCGCGAGATGGTGCATATTCCCGGCTGCCTGTTCAGCGTGAATACCGCGACCGCGAATGTCGTACCGGGCCTGTTTGCGCGCAATGAACGCGTCGCGGCGATTTTCGATACCGAGGCCGGTCCGATGGCATTGGTGCTGGTCGGCGCAATTTTCGTCTCGAGTATCGAAACGGTCTGGCATGGCGTCGTAACGCCGCCGACGGTCAACTCGGTGCAAACCTGGCGCTACGACAACGATGCGCCGGTGCTACAAATCGGCGAAGAAATGGGCCGTTTCAACATGGGTTCTACGATCATCGTCTTGTTCGGTAAGGACCGGGCCGTGTGGCGTGACGGTCTGACCGCCGGCGAGCCGGTAAAACTTGGAGAAATGATCGGCAAAAGATTGTAACTGACAACGTGCGCGCATAAAAAAAGCGCCTTTGCGGCGCTTTTTTTATGCGCGTCAATTTGGAATGATGTGAATAATTGCCTTGTTAAATACACTTTTGATAGGCGTCATTGTCAAAGAGGGGGTGACGCGATTTTTGCGTCATATTGCATCTTTGATGCATCTGATGTTAAAAAAAAGTCAGGTTGGAGTTTGTTCGAAGGATTGAATATATTTTCGTCGAAATTTTTTTGCCGAAACCATTTTTCAACGATTTTCGTTCAAGATTTTCGTCATCGGGAGCCGGTGATAAAGACACAGGCGGTGTTTTTACGAACGGACGCAACCGGCGCCTGGGTTCACACAATGGCTTGCCATATCGGCTGGGATACCCAGGTTGCTCGGTTGGCGACAAGATCATGGTAGGCCAATGCATCTTCGATAATAACAAGAGGAGAAACATCATGAAACCGATCATCAATCCGCTAATCCATGGTTATCTCGATTATTTTACTGTCGTCGTATTCTTGCTCGCGCCCTCGCTGTTCGGTTTGGACGGCGCCGCCGGCATTTTGGCTTATGCGCTGGCAATTATCCATTTGATAATGACGCTGGTCACCGATTTTCCTTTGAGTATCGCCAAGCTCGTGCCTTTTCGCATTCACGGCTGGGTCGAAAGAATCGTGGGGCCTGTTTTATTATTGACGCCTTTTCTATTCAGATTTGAAGGCGCCGCTCGGTTTTTTTATTTTTTGATCGGCGCAACGATTATCGTCGTCGGATTATTGACCGATTATGAGGCGACATCGTAAAAATCTGTTCTCCGGCTACATTCCTACTTAACGAGGCGCACGAAAGCCGTCTCCTCGTTTATTTTGCGCGCGATCGAAACGAAAATCTGTAATGCGTTTGGTCGTGTCTGGCAGTTGCAGGTTTTTATCAGGCCATGAGATTGGCTTTATAAACATTGGTATCGCCGCGAAAGGAGCCTTCGACATACTCGATCAATTGATCTCTGGCCGAATACGTATGACGTTTCAGCAGACGGCAGGGACGCGGCTGGTCGAAACCAAATACTTCCGATCTTACGGCGTGCTCATCACCGCTTCGATCGATTGATTCGCGCGTACGAGCAAAATGCCGCACGTATCCTGCAAAAAGGCGTAACCCGAACCGCGGGCATCCCAGTCTTCCAGTACCGGCACGGCAGTTAAATCGTACCAGGCGACTTCGCGGGTCATCGGCATGCCATCGGCCATTCTAACGCGCACCAAACGCAGAAGCGGCGACACCGACGGCCTTTTGAAAATGCAGGCTATCGTTCTTTCGGCGACCACCCCGCATTGCAGCTCGCGGGTCGAGGAAGTTTTACCCTGCTCACGCATTTCCTCGGTAAAACCCGTCAACCGTCCCAGCGTAGGATTCATGCTCGGCGGCGTCTGTACGACCGTGCCGCCGCGTTTATGCGTGCTCAACAACCGATTGGAGCGCAATTCGTCATAACAGCGCTTGACCGTGGTCCGGCTGATTTGCATCGCTTTCGCGAGCGTCCGTTCGGAAGGCAGGTTGACGCCCGATTTGAGATCGCCGCCTTCGATCATCGCGTTCAACTGCCGTTTGAGTTGCAAATAATAAGGCTCGGAGCTTTGAGCGTTGAGTTGTAGCCGGTTGATTAAGTCGGTGACGGGATCGTTTCCTTGAGTTGTGCCGCCTGAGGTCATGGTTTATTCACCTATATCAATTTGGCAATGTTTATGCAATTATCAGCAAGGTTTTAGAAAAAATGCTGGCGTTTATTTTTTAAGGGTTTATGTGGCCTGAAAGCTTTAATAAAATGTAAGCTGTTGACAAGTATAATAATAAAATTTAGTTAATGCTTAACCGAGAACTGACTTTAACCGTGAGGAACTGATATGGAGTACTCGAACACCGTATGGGAGCGTTTGCCGGAACCCAGGCTGCCGGTATCGCTGCCGTATCTGGCATTGATTTTCTTCGTGTTGATCGGGCTATGGTCGTCTTTTTTCACGATTCCGGCCGAGTCCGAAGGCATCGTGCTGCGCTTCGGCGAATATATCCACAAGGTGCCGCCGGGGCTGCATTTCAAATTTCCGTTCGGCATCGATAAAATTATCGAAGTGCCGACGCAACGGCAACAAAAGCTCGAATTCGGTTTTGCCACGCCCGGTTATTCAAATCCCAATCAGGTCGGAGATGAGCCGGAATTGGAAAAATCGATGGTGACAGGCGATCTGAATTCGGCGCTGGTCGAATGGATCGTGCAATACCGTATCACCGAACCGGAGAAATATTTATTCGATGTGCGCGATCCCGGTTTGACCTTGCGCGATATTTCCGAGGCGATGATGCGGGAAGTCGTCGGCGATAGGACCGTCGATGAAATCATCACGATCGGGCGTCAGGAAATCGAGGACAATGTGCTGATCCGGCTGCGCGAGTTGGCCAAGCGTTATCAGTTGGGCGTTACGATCAACCAGGTGCAATTGAAAAACGTGAATCCGCCGGTGCCGGTGCAGCCTTCGTTTAATGAAGTGAACCGCGCGCAGCAGGACAGGGAGAACATGATCAACATCGCGAACGGCGAATACAACAAGGCGGTGCCTCGGGCGCGCGGCGAGGCCGATCAAAAGATTCAGGCCGCCGAAGGTTACCGGTTCAAACGCGTTAACGAGGCCGAAGGCGACGCCAAGGCTTTCACCTCGGTGTTGGAGCAATATATCAAGGCGCCGTCGGTCACACGCACCAGGATTTATCTCGAAACCCTGGGCCACGTTCTGCCGCAGGCCCGGCAGCAAATCATCGTTGACGATAGCGTGCAGCAAATCTTGCCGATGCTGCCTTTTCCGGCCACATCCTCGGAGGCAGGAAAATGAACCATTCCAAATCATTGATTTATATCGGAGCGGCGTTTGCGCTGTTCGTGCTTTTTTTGTCGGCCTATACGATAAATCAGGCCGAGCAGGTGATCATCACGCAATTCGGCAGGCCGGTCGGCGATCCGATCACCGCGCCGGGGTTGCACTTCAAACTGCCCTTCGTCCAGGATGCAAACCGTTTCGACAAGCGCTATCTGGCCTGGGATGGACCGCTGGTCGAAATGTCCACGAAGGATAAGACATATATTCAGGTCGATACCTTCGCCCGTTGGCGGATTACCGATCCGATGCGTTATTACCTGCGTCTTCGCGACGAGCGCAGCGCGCAGTCTCGACTCGAGGATATTCTCGGCAGCGAGACACGTACCGCAATCGCTCGGCATGAATTGATCGAAGTCGTACGCACCGATAAAAACCGCAAGCCGCTGCTGGACGAAACCCTGGCCGTTGCGGCGGGAGAAGGCAATCTGGGCGTGCTGCGGCCGATAAGATTCGGGCGGGCGCAGATCGAACAGGGCATCTTTCAGGCCGCCCAGCCGAAACTGGCCGAATTCGGCATCGAACTGCTCGACGTGCGCTTCAAACGGATCAATTACAACCAGCAAGTGCTGGAGCGGATTTATCAGAGGATGATCAGCGAGCGCCTGCAAATCGCCCAGCGCTTCCGCTCCGAAGGCGAGGGCGAGGCCGCGCGCATCAACGGTAAAAAAGAGCGCGACATCAACGAAATCGAATCGACTGCTTATAAAAGAGTGCAGGAGATTCAAGGCGAAGCCGACGCCAAGGCGACGGAAATCTATGCCCAGGCCTACACGCAAAAACCCGAAGCCGCCGAATTTTTCAAATTTTCGAAGAGCATGGAAACCTACCGCAAGATTCTGAATCAAGACGCGACGATCGTGCTGTCGACCAAAAGCGATTTGTTCGAATTGCTCAAACGGGTCGAGCAGAAAAGGCCAGAAAATTAGGCTTGCAGGGTGCGCATCGCGCACCTTTGCCGGTTTAGGGCTGGATTACGCCCCAAGTTTCCGGATTAAACAAATCGGAACGATTTCTGATTATGCAGCGAATCGGACCTAAGATTCTGCCCAAGCTTTTTGGCGAATTATTGAATTGAAGAGTCGGATGAATCGGCGCTCGTGAGATCTATCTTTGATTTGTTACTCAATTGATCGACTTTAATCGAGACTTTCTCAAAGGATTCGACCATTCTGTCAAGTGCCGGGTTACGCGCTGTAGTGCTATTAGCAGACTGGATAGATGGCTGTACCCCGTCATTACTCTTGCTTATAGTATCCGCAACCGGCTTGGCGGCCTTGGAAATGTCTGTCTCGAGATTAGCAGAATCGTCGGCGGAGGCATCAATTTCCAAATCATGGCTGCTGTCGATTTTGCCGTCATTGATTAAGTGCCGACGATATTGCAGAAAGGACTCACGGGTAAACACATAGGGATCCAATGCCGCCTCGTCGATAAAGTTGAGCGCTCCTTGGGCATTTGCGCGATCGCTGATGCCCTCGATAATACCCGTGAACGGAACATAGGTGCCTGGATTGGCGGCTTTGTCCACTAAAAGAGCGCTGCCGTCACGGACCGTTGTAGGTCCCATGACAGGCAACACTATATAAGCTCCTTCTCCGACTCCCCAAACGGCCAAAGTTTGCCCAAAGTCCTCAACATTATGTTGGAGACCCAATTCACTGGCAACATCAAACAACCCCGCGACACCGATAGTCGTATTGGTCAGGAAACGACCGGTATCTGAAGCGCCTTGCAGGAATTTTCCCTGCA
This sequence comes from Methylomicrobium sp. Wu6, assembly GCF_035916875.1. NCBI lineage: Bacteria > Pseudomonadati > Pseudomonadota > Gammaproteobacteria > Methylococcales > Methylococcaceae > Methylomicrobium > Methylomicrobium sp. Wu6. Next base: position 146,921 of record NZ_JAXUHN010000096.1, on the reverse strand, counting down.
GGACGTCATTTAAAACAACATTTATGCCTTTCAAGTTATTAAAAAAATTACTCACTCCGGTTTCCACGAAGTCAGGCGTGATAAATTTGTAACTATCCGAAACCGGTTTGAAAAAATATCTATCCAGTACATTATTAAAATTGTACATGGATCGATTAAAGCCCTCATAAGGATCAATCTGGCTTGCGGCCGAGGCCGCAGGATTTACCGAGATGTCCGCGTGTTTTTCAGTGCTCGCACACCCAGCGGCGGTGATCAATGTGTTGGCGATTAAAAACACTTGCAGTAAAGATGCTCGGCTTTTGACTGAATACACTCGGGTAGACATAATGCACATTTCCTGCTGATTTATTGTTTGAGTAGCTTTCAATTGGGGGAAGGGCTTTTCGCCATGACGATCAAATAATAGCGAATCGATACTAAAAAGTAAAACACTTTGTGCTTTGTTATCATACAAATCCGTTTTATTGGGTTCGGACAAGTCGATAGCAATGGGGCTCGATATCAAGTAGCGTTAGGGTTTTAACAGGCGGGCAGGAAGCGCACACGTGTGCTTTCCGGATCCGGGCTACACGCCGACTCTCATCACGTTCCGGCAATAAACCGGTGCGCCGCGCACAACCTTCATACAAAACTCTCCGGCGTAAGCCGCATTTCGATTTACTGATTTTGGTTAAATGCACCAAGTCGAGGCAATAGGCGTTGCTTTGGTGCTTGGAATTTTACGTTTCTTTCGTGTTGATGCAAAGGTCAAATGAACGCCCCACGAAAAATCAATTAATGTAGAGTCGAAATCGATTTGATTTAATTGGCATGCAACATGCTTGTACATTGCTCAGTCGATTAACTTCCGAGTAATTCATCATGTCGAATGCAAATTTTAATCTGCTGTCCTTTTCCGGGAGAATGAAGATTCTTCACATGACTTGGCTGGCGTTTTTTATCAGTTTCGTGGTTTGGTTCAATCATGCGCCGTTGATGTTGGTGATCGGCAAAACGTTAAATTTGGACGATTCCCAGATCAAGACGATTTTAATCCTGAACGTTGCGTTGACCATTCCGGCGCGTATCGCGATCGGCATATTGGTTGACAAATTCGGACCCAAACGGACTTATTCGATATTGCTCGGTATGGGCAGCCTTCCCTGTTTCATGTTCGCTTTTGCCGAAACCTTCGAGCAATTGGCGCTGGCCCGCTTTTTACTGGGCTTTATCGGCGCCGGTTTCGTGATCGGCATCCGAATGGTTGGCGAGTGGTTTCCGGCCCGGCAGATCGGCATTGCCGAGGGCATATATGGCGGCTGGGGCAATTTCGGTTCGGCGGCGGCTTCGGGGGCCCTGCCGATGATCGCGCTGCTGTTTGGCGGTGATGAAGGCTGGCGCTATGCGGTCGCGAGCACCGGCGTGATCGCGCTGGTCTATGCGTTCGTTTATTATTTCAGCGTCACCGATACGCCGAAAGGATCGACTTATTTCAAGCCGAAAAAGTCCGGCGCGATGGAGGTAACCAGCATCGGCGATTTGATTTTTTATATCGTAATGACCATTCCGCTGTATGCGACCTTGTCGGTGCTCACTTGGAAATTGTCCTCAGCCGGCGTCCATCTGTTGTCGGGCATCGCTGCCTACTATATCCATGCAGCCATCTGGGTCTTGTTCCTGTACAACGTCTACAAGATTTATCATGTGAACAAGGATCATGTGTTCCGGCCGGTCGAAGCCATTCACCAATACAAATTCAAGCAGGTCGCGATTCTGAATCTGTCATATCTGATTACCTTCGGCTCCGAACTTGCGGTCGTGTCGATGCTGCCCTTGTTTTTCTTCAATACCTTCCATGAAACCCAAGGCGTCACAATGGTGCAGGCGGGCCTTCTGGGTGGCAGTTTCGCGTTTATGAACATGGTTGCACGCCCCGGCGGCGGCTGGTTTAGCGATCGTTACGGACGTAAATTATCGTTGACGATCGTGGCTGCGGGCGTGTTGATCGGCTTTTTGTGCATGTCGCAAATCACTTCAAGCTGGCCGGTATCGGGCGCGGTGGGGATAACCTTGGCCTGCTCTTTCTTCGTTCAGGCGGGTTGCGGCACGGTCTTCGCGATGGTGCCGCTGATCAAGCGGCGAATGACCGGCCAGATTGCGGGCATGGTCGGCGCCTACGGAAACGTCGGCGGCGTGATGTTTTTGACCGTGCTGTCTTTCGTGACGCCGGCCGAGTTTTTTCTGGTGATCGGCGCGGTCGCTTTTTTCGTGCTGATCGCGGTGCAGTTCATCGATGAACCGAAGGGGCACATGGTCGAAATACAGGAAGATGGCTCGATCGAGATGATCGAGGTTAATTAAAAAAGCAGGTGCAAGGCGGATGATCCCTTTCGTTCATTATGCGGCGCCATTCAAGACATCACCATGACCACAGCCAAATTATCCGCCAGCATTGTCTACGCTAGCGAGCAGGGCGTCAAGGAAGAGAATCAGGATTTTGCAGGTTGCCTCATTCCTGACGACCATCAGTTGACTTATAAAGGCATCGCCGCGGCGATTGCGGACGGAATGAGCGGCTGCGACGCGGGCCGGGAAGCGAGCCATTGCTGCGTCGCGGCGTTTCTCGACGACTATTACAGCACGCCCGAATCCTGGTCGGTCAAATACGCGGGGCAAAAGATTTTGTCGGCGACCAATTCCTGGCTGTACAGCCAGGGACAGCGCCGCTATCAAGCGACTCACGGCATGGTCAGCACGCTCAGCGCGCTGATATTGAAGTCGAACACCGCGCACTTGTTTCATGTCGGCGATTCTCGGATTTACCGGATGCGCGACGGCAATCTGGAGCAGTTGACCCGCGATCACAGAGTCCGGGCCGGCAATGAGCGCGACTATCTGAACCGGGCGATGGGCATCGAGCCGCGTCTGGAGGTCGACTATCAGGCGTTGCCGCTCAGGCGCGGCGATCTGTTTTTGATGACGACCGACGGCGTGCATGATTTTATCGACGAGAAGTCGTTAAAAAAATTACTGCTGGACGGCGGCGAATTGACGGCATCCGCCGCACGCATCATCAAAATGGCCGCGGATAATTGCAGCGACGACAATCTGACCTGCCAGTTGCTCAGGATCGAAGACTTGCCGCTGGCCAACGAAGACGAAATTCTGCGCGACCGCAGCCAGTTGCCGTTTCCGCCGCCGCTGAATCCTGGCATGATTCTGGACGGATACCGGATCGAAGCGGAGATGCATGCGAGCAAGCGCACCCAAATCTACCGCGCCTTCGACACCGAAACCGGCGATCGGGTGATCCTGAAAACGCCGTCCGTGCTGTATGAAGACGATACGCATTATATCGAGCATTTTCTACATGAGGAATGGGCCGGCAAACGCATCCGCAGTGAGCATGTGGTCAAAACGCTCGGGGCCGACCGCGATAAAAGCTGCATCTATTATGTAACCGAATATCTCGAAGGCCCGACCTTGGCCGCATGGATGCGGGCAAATCCGAAGCCGGAGATCAGGGAAACCCGAAAAATCATCGAGCAGATCGCGATGGGGCTTCGGGCGTTTCACCGGATGGAAATGCTGCATCAGGATCTTAAGCCGGAAAACATCATGTTCGACAAGAACGGCAAGGTCAAGATCATCGATTTCGGTTCGGTCAAGATCGCCGGCATCGCCGAGATGACCCCACTCGATCACGGCACCGCCGAAAACATCCTCGGTACATTGAACTATACCGCGCCCGAATACCACCTGGGCCTGCGCGGCACGGTTAAGTCCGATCTGTTTTCGCTCGGCGTGATCGCTTATGAAATGATCAACGGTGCGTTGCCGTTCGGCCGGGGTATGCCCGAAAAACCGAACAAGTCGAATCTGGACAAACTCCGCTATGTGCCAAGCATTCATTGCAACCCGATGGTGCCGGTCTGGATCGACGGCGCGCTGAAAAAAGCGACTTCAATTCAGCATGAGTTCCGCTATGACGATCTTTCCGAATTTCTTTTCGACCTATCCACTCCGAATCCGAAGTTCCTGGCCGGCGAGGAAGCGCTGCCGTTGATACAGCGAAATCCCTTGCTGATCTGGAAAACGCTGGCTTTTATCTTGTTCGTTTCCAATCTGGCGACGCTGTATTTCCTGCTCAAAGCGAACTGACAAAGCGCAGTTCATCAGTGCGCTACGCTTTCCCAACTCTATGTTCAAATTGATTGTTCCCGGTAATCACAAGTTTCCTAGCATCACTTTTGGCCAGGATGAGTCGCCTGCGTATTGGACGTTTCCTACATCGAGTTCTTGCGCACTAAAGACGGCTGCCGCGCACTATTATTGGGTGCAAGATGGTGGATTGGCGCATCAATGCACCATTGCCGTGCGATTTGTTGCGGGTATTCTTTAGCGATTTTGTCTGCATTTACTAATCATCATATAAAACAATTATTTGTTTGATATGGCGCGCATCTTGCTGAACCTACGCACGATAAGCGTTAATCTGTTGATTGAGGGTGTCATGAGTACAAAACAAACAATCGTCGTTATCGGTAACGGCATGGTTGGCCAGAATTTTTTGGCCAGCCTGGTCGGCAGCGGCAAGCACGCCGATTACAACATAGTGACTTTTTGCGAAGAACCGCGGGCGGCTTACGACCGCGTGCACCTCTCTTCGTTTTTCAGCGGCAAGACCGCCGAAGACTTGTCCTTAGTCGAGGAAGGTTTCTTCGCGCGGAACGGCATTACCGTGCATCTCGGCGACAAGGCTGCGAGCATCGACCGCGCCGCCAAAATGGTCAATTCCGCGAAAGGCGTCACGACCCGTTATGACAAACTGGTGCTCGCGACAGGCTCCTATCCGTTCGTGCCGCCGGTACCGGGCCATGAGCGTCCGCATTGTTTCGTTTATCGCACGATCGAAGACCTTGAAGCGATCACCGCGTCCGCGCAAGACGGCAGGGTCGGTGTGGTGATCGGCGGCGGTTTGCTAGGGCTTGAAGCGGCCAAGGCGTTGACCGATCTGGGCTTGCAAACCCATGTGGTCGAATTCGCGCCGCGCCTGATGGCGGTGCAACTGGACGAGTCCGGAGGCGCGATGCTCAGGCAAAAAATCGAAGCCCTCGGCGTGACCGTGCATACCGGCAAGAATACCAGCGTGATCAAGGACGGCGACAATTGCCGGCATAAGATGTGTTTCGCGGACGGCACCGAACTCGAAACCGATCTGATTCTGTTTTCGGCCGGCATCAGGCCACGCGACGAATTGGCGCGCACTTCAGGTTTGGACATGGGGCCGCGCGGCGGCATCGTGATCGACAACCAATGTAAAACGTCCGATCCCGACATCTATGCGATCGGTGAATGCGCCCTCTGGAACGGCATGATCTTCGGACTGGTCGCGCCCGGTTATGCGATGGCGCGCACGGTTGCCGCCGACCTGACCGGCGGCGAGGGCAGCTTTACCGGCGCGGACATGAGCACCAAGCTGAAGCTGATGGGCGTCGATGTCGCCAGCATCGGTGACGCGCATGCCAGAACGCCGGGAGCGATGGTCTACACCTATCAGAACGGCGCGACCGAAGTCTATAAACGCCTTGTGGTCAGCCAGGACAAGAAACGCCTATTGGGCGCGGTGCTGGTCGGTGATGCTTCCGGCTACGGCACCTTGCTGCAATACTGCCTGAACGGCATCGAACTTCCGGAAAATCCCGATGCGCTGATCCTGCCGAGCCGCTCCGACGAATCGGTCGGCCTGGGGCCGGATGCATTGCCTATGTCCGCGACGATCTGCTCCTGCTATAACGTGACCAAAGGCGACATTTGCCGGTCGATCGACGGCGGTTGCACCACGATCGGTGGCCTGAAAGCCGAGACCAAGGCCTCGACCGGCTGCGGAGGCTGCGCGGCGCTGTTGAAATCTGTATTGAACTCGGAGCTTTCGAAACACGGCTATGAGGTCAATACCGATATTTGCGAGCATTTTCCCTATACCCGCCAGGATCTGTACAACCTGGTCATGGTCAAGCAAATCACCACTTTCGACGAAATGCTCGAAAAATACGGCAAGGGCAGGGGCTGCGACATCTGCAAGCCGGCGGTCGGCTCGATCCTGGCGTCTTACTGGAACGATTACATTCTGAAAAACGAGCACTTAGGACTTCAGGACACCAACGACACCTTTCTGGCGAATATGCAAAAGGACGGCACCTATTCGGTCGTGCCGCGCATCACCGGTGGCGAGATCAAGCCGGACATGCTGATCGCGCTCGGTCAGGTAGCCAAGAATTACAAGCTGTACACCAAGATCACAGGCGGCCAGCGCGTCGATCTGTTCGGCGCGCGCGTCGATCAGTTGCCGTCGATCTGGAAGGATTTGATCGATGCAGGCTTCGAATCCGGCCATGCCTACGGCAAATCGCTGCGCACGGTCAAATCCTGCGTCGGCAGCACCTGGTGTCGCTACGGCGTCGACGACAGTGTCGGCCTCGCGGTCGAACTCGAAAACCGCTACAAAGGCCTGCGTTCGCCGCACAAGCTGAAATTCGCGGTGTCCGGCTGCACGCGCGAGTGCGCGGAGGCGCAAGGCAAGGATGTCGGCGTAATCGCGACCGAGACCGGCTGGAACCTGTACGTCTGCGGAAACGGCGGCATGAAGCCGCGCCATGCCGATCTGTTCGCGACCGGTCTGGACAAGACAACCTTGATCAAATTGATCGACCGCTTCCTGATCTTTTATGTCCGCACCGCCGACCGCCTGCAGCGGACTTCGGTGTGGATGGAAAACATGGAAGGCGGCCTCGATTATCTGAAGTCGGTGGTCATCGACGACAAGCTCGGCATCTGCGAGCAACTGGAACAGCAGATGCAATATGTGATCGACACCTATCAATGCGAGTGGAAGACCACGATCAATGACGAAACGCGGCTGAAACGCTTCCGTCATTTCATCAACAGCGATGCGAAGGATGACAACGTGCTGTTTGTCGAGGAACGCGGCCAGTTCCGTCCGGCGCTCGAAGACGAACGCAAGCATTTCAAACTGATCGCTGAAACCGAACAAGAAACCGTGATGGGAGACGTGGAATGACCGAATGGATCGATGTGTGCGGCGCGGACGATTTACAACCCGATTCGGGCGTCTGTGCGCTGGTGCAAGGACAACAGGTGGCGATATTTTATATGCCGAAAGAATCGGCGCTGTTCGCGGTCGGAAATTACGATCCGATAGGTCAGGCGAATGTGTTGTCGCGCGGCATGATCGGGGACATCAACGGCCGGATCGTGGTCGCTTCGCCCTTGTATAAACAGCATTTCGACCTGCAGACAGGCGTCTGTGTGGAGGATGCGGCGGTATCGGTGCCCGTTTATCCGATCCGGATCGAAAACGGCCGCGTCGCAGTCGGCATCGGAGGCTAAGGATGAAATATCAATATTACATTGCCGACGTATTCACCCGGCAAGTCTTCAACGGCGCGCAAATAGCGGTGTTCCCGAATGCGGACGGCCTCGGCGACGAGCAAATGCAAAAAATCGCGAACGAGTTGAATCTATGGGAGACCGTTTTCGTCTTCCACCCCGGCGGCGATATGCGCAAATTGCGGATGTATTCGCCGAAAGTCGAGGTCGATTTCGCTGGCCATCCGATCATCGCAACCGCCTATGTGCTTGGTCTGTGCGGAGACATCGCGCTGGATGACCCGGTGACACCGGTCGTTTTCGAACAGAATGCGGGGCCGGTCGAGGTGAACATCACCTCCGAACAAGGCAAGCCGGTATTCGTGCAGTTCACCAACAAGGTCTCCTCGATCATCGACCGTTTCGCGCCGACCGATGAGGAACTGGCGGCCGTGCTGTCGATCCCGCAAGCCGATCTCGATCACATCAAATATTCGGCGCGCCTGGTCGCCTGCGGCATGCCGTATCTGGTCGTGCCGGTCTGGAAATATGAAACGGTACGCAAGGCGCGTTTCAACTACGCGGCATGGAGCCGGTCCGCCGCGCCGCAGACCGCCGCGCAGGAAATCCTGCTGTTTGCGCCGAAAACGCCTTATTCCGACTCCGATTTCAATCTGCGCTTGCTCGGTCCGCACATCGGTCATGACGACGATCCGCCGGTCGGCGCGGCGGTGCCGGCTTTTGCCTCCTATCTGTGTTCGTTCGAACAGACCCGCAAGGGCACGCATACCTTCGCGGTCGACCGTGGCGACGCGAACTCGCGCCGCAGCGTGATCAACGTCGAAATGGACCACAAAGGCAAGGCGCAATTGACCCTTAGGGTCGGCGGAAGCGCGGTGATTTTTGCAGAGGGTACGGTGTTTTTGCCGGATTAATCTCTGGCCATACGGATCAAATTCAACCCGAGTTGACGATAACTATGCTATTTGGACGAAATAAAAAAAATCCGATCAAGATGGCCGATAAGGGCGTCGTAAAATGGACGTATTCAACTTGCGGCTATTGTTCCACCGGTTGTTCGATTGAAATCGGCAGCAATGCCGAGGGTAAACCGGTGGCAACTCGGGGCGTCGGCGGTGCCGATGTCAATCGCGGCAAGCTGTGTCTCAAAGGGATTTTCGAATATCAGGTGTTCGAAGCCCCAGGACGCGGCCAGAAGCCTTTGCTGCGAAACTCGATATACCAGCCCTACCAGGATGCGGAGTGGGACACGGCGCTGGATAAAATGGCGTCGGAAATCAAGCGGATTCAGCGCACCTACGGGCGCGACGCCTTCGCGATCGTTTCGACGGGGCAACTCCTGACCGAGGAGTTCTATACACTCGGCAAACTGGCGCGCGGCGTCATCGGCAGCAACAATTACGACGGCAATACCACGTTGTGCATGGCGTCGGCGGTGTCGGGCTATAAACGCTCGTTCGGTTCGGACGGCCCTCCGGGATGCTATGAGGATTTCGAGCATACCGACTGCCTGATTGCCTGGGGTTCGAACCTGCCGGAACAGCATCCGATCATTTACTGGCGTTTGAAGGAAGCATTGGAAAAACGCAAATTTCCGTTGATCGTCGTCGATCCGCGCGTGACTATGCTGGCGCAGTTCGCCGATATCCATCTGCCGATCACGCCGGGCACCGATGTCGTGCTGCAAAATGCGCTGATTCATGTGATTCTGGCCGAAGGTCTGGAAGATCGCGAGTATATCGATACCAACACCACCGGCTTCGAGGAGCTGGCCAAAGAAGTGCAAAACTACGATCCTGAGACTGCATCAATGATTTGCGGCATCGACGCCGAAACCATCCGCACAGTCGCAAGATATTACGCCAAGGCGGACCGCGCGATGAGTATCTGGACGATGGGCATCAACCAGAGCACCCACGGCTCGGACGGCGTCGTCGGTATCAACAATCTGAATCTGGTCACCGGCAACATCGGCAAGCCCGGCGGCACCAGTTTGTCGATCACCGGCCAGTGCAATGCGATGGGGACGCGCGAATGGTCCTCCTGTTCCGGCTTGCCCGGTTATCGGGCATTGGAAAAGCCGGAGGAGCGTGAGGAAATTGCAAAATTCTGGGGCATCGATCCCGAGTTTTTCCCCAAGCAGCGCGGCCTGACCGAAACCGACATATTTCCCGCCATTGAAGCCGGCGAGATCAAGGGCTTGTGGCTGGTTGCGACCAATCCGATGACGTCGATGCCCGACACCGCGCGCATACGCAAAACCCTGAAAAAACTGGAATGCCTGATCGTGCAGGATTGTTACGCCGACGCGGAATCGAATCAATACGCTCATATCTTTTTACCTGCGGCGACCTGGGCGGAAAAGGAAGGTGTGTTTACCAACACCGAACGTCGGGTCAACATTACCCGCCAGGTCAAAGCTCCTTACGCCGATTCGAAATCGGACCTGGAAATTTTCAATCTGCTGGCCAAGCGTTTTGAGCAAGGACAGAAGATTAAATTTCCGGATCGTCCCGCCGACGTGTTCGAGGAAATGAAGCAGCTGTCCAAGGGCCGCCTTTGTGATATTTCGGGCATGAGCCATGATCTGATCGAACAAAAGCGCGGCATCCAATGGCCCTATACCGAAGACCAGGCGAAGCAGGGCGTCAATGGCGAACAGCGGCTGTACACGCAGTCTCAATCCTTTCGCTACAAAGGCGGAAGGGCCAAATTGATTCCGCTGCCGTTTATCAATAACAATGAAGTACCGGATGGCGACTATCCGTTCTGGCTGAATTCCGGCCGTCTGGTCGAGCACTGGCATACCCGAACCAAGACCGGAAAAATCGGCAACAACAACAAATTTAGCCCGATTCCATTCATGGAGATGAATCCCGAAGCCGCGGAGGCCCTGGGTATAGAGCATCAATCTTATGTACGCGCTGTCTCGCGCCGGGGCGATGCGGTGGTGATGGTAATGTTGACTCAGCGCGTTCCCAAAAACATGGTGTTTATTCCGTTTCATTTTTTCGATTGCGTCAACCGGCTCACCTTGGGCCTGCTCGATCCCCACTCAAGGCAGCCCGCATTCAAGCAGCAGGCGGTCAGGATTGAAAAGGTCGATCAGCAAATTGCCGCCCAGCTAAACAAAGAATCGCGCACCTATTAATATCGGAGATTATGATGGCTGAAGTACGAGCAGACGAGCCCAAGTATGCTTTTTTAAATGACAAGGCGGCGCAAAAACAAAATCGTTATGGACAGAATATCGAGCTGACCCATAAAGCCAGCGAACTGAGAAACAGCAGCCTGAACATCAATAACATTCCCGTCATAGGAGAAAATCCCAACCGCTATAAACAGCACGGCTTTTATTTTAACGCCGACAACTGCATCGGCTGCCATGCCTGTGAATCGGCTTGCAGCGAAAAAAACGATCTGCCTGTTCATCTGGCTTACCGTTCCGTGGGCTTCGTCGAAGGCGGTTCTTATCCCGCTTACAAGCGCCTGAATATCTCGATGGCGTGCAATCATTGCGACGATCCGGTGTGCCTGAAAGGCTGTCCGACCCGCGCTTACACCAAGTTCGCCGAATACGGCGCGGTGCTGCAGGACCCCGACATCTGTTTCGGCTGCGGCTACTGCACCTGGGTTTGCCCCTATAACGCGCCGCAACTCGATCCGGTTAAGGGCGAGGTGTCCAAATGCAATATGTGCGTCGACCGTCTAGAAGTCAATCTGAAGCCGGCCTGCGTCGCCGCCTGCCTGGGCAATGCGCTGGATTTCGGGGTGATTGAAAACATTCCGCAAAACCGGGTGCAGGCTAAAACCTCGATTCCGGGCTTCCCGTCCACCGATATTACCCATCCCAACATCCGTTTTCAGCAAAACCGCCCGATGCCGAAGGAAGTCACCCGCACCGATGCGATGCCGCTGAAATATCTGCGCGACGACGAGGAAAAAGACAAATTCAAGGCGACCGTCCATGACAAGCACCGATGGGAAAAGCACTGGAATTTGAAAAAACTGCTGACCAGCCATGAGAGCGCGCATGTCATCTTCACGTTATGCACCCAGGCGACGGTCGGGGCTTTTATCATGACGATAGCGGCTTCCTGGCTGGGCTTGCCCGAGCTGGCGGCATTGCAGGAACCGTATCTCAAATGGCCCTTGCTGACCGGCTTGGTGATGATTGCAACGACGGGGCTGTTCAAATTGAACATGCACCTCGGCAAACCGCATCGTTTTTACCGGGGTTTCAATAATCTGAGATGGTCGCCGGTGAGTCGGGAGATCGCTGGGGTTTCGCTGTTTTATACCGGTCTGCTGGGCTATGTCTTTTTTGCCTTATTCGATAATGCTTTTGCCCGGTTTCTGGCGAATGGTTTTGCGTTGATCGGCGCGACCGGCGGCGCAGTCGGTTTATTCTATATGTACAAACTCTATAGAATTCCGGCCCGGCCTTTTTGGAATCACTGGCAAACCGGAACGGCATTCTTCGGTTCCATGCTCAGTTTGGGGGCGTTGATCATTGCCTCGGTTTGTGTGCTGACACAGCCGCTTGCTGCCGAAAGCTCCCAAATATTGCTGCACATACTCGTCCTTATCATAATGACAGGACTGGCGTTGGAGGGTGTCGGCCATCTGGCGCATGCCCATGAAATGCAACACAGCAACCACGAAGGCGCGGCATCTTACTACCGCCAGGTGACTCAATACGGTAAGTCATATATGTTCCGTAATGCCTTGCTGGTAACGAATCTGCTGCTGACGCTCCTGTTGACTGTCCATGGCTTTTCAGATTATTTCGGTCTGATTGCAGGCCTGGCGTTATTCCTGTTGATGCTGACCAACAGTGTTTTCAGTCGTTCGCTGTTTTTCGTGTTGGTGATTCCGACCACGATGCCCGGCGCATTCTTCTGGAAAAACAGCGGCTTCATCGAGCATGCCCGCGAGACAGGGCTGGCCGACATGCCTCAGCACGGCGTCGCTTATGAACGGCATCATGAATTCAACGTGAAGGAATTGATGCAGACGATCCGGGAGAATTCGCTCCAGGATATGATCGCGCATGTGAAACGGATCGTCGGGAAATAATGGCGGGCCGCTTGTCGGATTCCGGCAAGCGGCCTGGCGAAGGGATTAGTCGGAGTCCAGCATTTCGAGCACGGTTTTCGCCGCCTCGCTGACATCTTCGTTTTTATCGTCGCTCAAGTCCTTGATTTTCTGCAGCAACGCCGGGTCGTCGAGTTCCGAAATCGATTCCAGAGCGAGCACCACGATTTCGGGCTTGTCGTTGCCCAAGGCCGTCAACGTCATTTGCTGGCGCTCTTTTTCGTCTTCCCAGGTGCTGATTTGGCTGACTGCCTGTTCCCTGACGCTGTCTTCAGGGTCGTTCAGCGCATAAAGGATCGCTTCCTTGGCTCTCGGATCGGGGTATTCGCCCAAGGTCATCAGCGCCGCTTCGCGATCTTGTTCGTCTTCGGATGAGTAAAAGTCGTTCAAGGCTTCCTGAATTGTTTCCATATCTTCCTGGTCCTCGCTGTCCCGTATTATTGGAGGCGGGCTCATCGCTTCATTGGCTTTCTGGTGCAACAGTTGGTTTATCTTATCCGAACCTGTTTTATGTTCATTGGAAGGCTTTTGGGATTCCATTGGGGTTTCAGAAGGCGTTTCATCGCCTGTTATCGATTTGAACACTCCATTTGCTAGGACGGAAAGACGCTCATAATTTAGGGCAAGGAGGATAATGATCGCTAAGAAAAAAATGGTAAGAAAGAGGCTGGTTTTATTGATTTTCACTTTATAACGGTATGAAGTTAAATAAAAAAAACTTGGTCATAGATTTTTAAGTGATTGATAATCTATAACCGCATATTTTATAATGAATAGGTTTGCATAGCTCAATTTTATATGCAAGCCGGTAGTTTAATTCAATATGACTGTGTCGAGAACTTAAATGATGAATTAAACGTACTGCCCAAAAAATTAATAACAATCGAGAGAGGGTAAGTATGATGATGAAAAAATTGGTAACGGGGTCTTTATTAGCTTTGGCTTCGGCAGGAGTATTCGCAGGCCCCCCAAGTGATTGCCCGGTAACTTATGACCAATTGAAGTCTGCCTTGACTACTGCTATAGGAGCAAATAATGGGGGCTTAAGCTTTGATATGTGGGGCACCGTGGTTAACAAGGATGGCCGCATTTGCGCGGTTGCAAGCACTGGGGAAAAGTTAAATGATCAATGGTTAGCCAGTCGGGTGATTTCAGCGCAGAAAGCATATACCGCTGCTTCATTAGCAAACAACAAGGGTTCATTTGGCACCGCGGCAAATACATCATTTGCTTTTACAACCGCGGGATTATACCTGGCGACTCAACCAGGAGGCTCGCTTTGGGGGTTGCAGTTCAGCAATCCTGTTGATCCGAGTTCTGCCTATGCGGGAAATCAATCGAAATTCGGCTCAAAGAACGATCCAATGGTCGGCAAGAGGGTCGGAGGAAACAATGTTTTCGGCGGCGGATTGGCCCTTTTTGATGCAAATGATCAGTTGGTGGGTGGTCTCGGCGTGAGTGGAAACACTTCTTGTGCTGATCATAATATTGCATGGCGAACAAGAAATACTTTTGTGTCACTTAAACTAGCTCAAGGGCCAGGCTCTGAAGTCAATATCGATTATGTGGCAGGATACCCTGATTGCGGACAAGGCGAAGCAGGTATATGGGCGTTAATAAAAAATTCATTACCCCAACGCTTTCAATAACGGCGAAGCAAATATGATGAGTATGGATTTTTTACTCATCGACAGCGGATTTGGGGGCTAGTGAACGGGTTAACGGCGAAGCCGTTAGCCCGTTTTTTCGAGTTTTTAGCCGTTAACCTGCGCAATCCAATCATTCAGATTGTAATAGTTCGTGATCCGAGAGACTTTGCCGTCGCGGATGTCAAAAAAAGCGCCGGCCGGTAGACGGTATTTCTGGCCGTTCGCGGCGGGCAGCCCTTCGTCGGTTTGCAGATATTCGCCGAGCACGACAAATTCGGCCGCGGCGCGCTTGCCGTCCTCGCTCGCCATGATCACCATATCGACCAGTTGTTCCTTGTAGTTATGGTTCATGCAGGCCATGAATTGCTTGAATGCATCCTTACCGATCTCGCGCTTGCCCTGGTTGATGTCGTGAATCACGTCATCGGTCAACAGGTTCAAAAAAGTATCCATGTCGCCGGCGTTGAAAGCGGCGTAATAGTTTTGAATCAGCTTGATGCTCTCTTGGTTCATAAAGATTCTCTAGTGAAAACAATGAAAACTTGTTATTTTACCGCGAATGCGCCGTTTTACCTTGTTAAATTTGACGACCTTGGCCGCGGGGATGCCATTGTAATGGAGACAGATAATGTGCGGACGCTTTAACATGCTCGCAACGCCCGAGCAATTGATGCAGGCCTTCGATCTGGATCAATTGTCGGGCTACAAAATCAGTTACAACATTGCGCCCGGTCAAAAAATTCTCGGCATCGTGCAGCCGGATAGTAACGGCCTCAGCGCGGTCAGTCTGGATTGGGGGTTAGTGCCTTCCTGGGCCAAGGACAGTAAAATCGGCCATGCGCTGATCAATGCTAGGGCAGAAACGCTCGGCGAAAAGCCGTCGTTCAAGGCGGCATATCACAAGAGGCGCTGCCTGATACCGGCGACCGGTTTCTATGAATGGCACAAGACCGTTCAGGGCAAACAGGCCTATCATATCTGTCGCGAAGACCGCCGGTTGTTCGCATTTGCCGGCTTGTGGGAGCATTGGGAGCATGGAGGAAGCATGTTGTATTCCTGCACGATCATCACAACCGCCGCGAATCAATTGATTCAGCCAATTCATGACCGCATGCCGGTGATTATCGATGCCGAACATTACCGTCCATGGTTGGATCAGCGGCAGTCACGACAAAGCCTGGATCAGTTGTTGGAGAAACCCGCTTATGATGGGATCACGCTGTATCCGATAAGCGACAGGGTCAATAATCCACGCCATGATGATCGCCATTGTCTGGAGTAAAGGCGTTTTCTATTCCCACTGCTGCATTATTGGCTCGGCATAAGAACTTTTTCGGGAAAGAAAGCAAATAACCGCCGTTAGCACATTGTTCATTGAGAGGTCGCCATGCATCACGATCATCAAGGTGGAGTTCTATGGATCATCACCCTGGTCGCGATTATCGCAGTCTTCAATTTTGCACCGATTCCCCAGGACCGGGCCTATCATCGGTTCGGGGATCAGCGTTTGATCGCCGGCCTGCCGAATTTCTACAATGTGATTTCGAATATTCCGTTTCTGCTGATCGGGTTTATCGGCATGCGTCTGGTTGTCACACAGTCGCCGGCAGGCGGCTTGGCTGATTTACGTTGGATGCATTTCGCATTTTTTGCCGGCGTTTTTTTAACCGGGATCGGCTCTTCTTCTTATCATCTCTACTCGAATAATCGAATACTGGTCTGGGACAGATTGCCGATGACGATCGGCTTCATGGCGCTGTTCAGTGCGATCGTCGACGAGTACATTTCAACGCGCGCGGCGCGCGCAATCTTCGTACCGCTGTTGATAGTCGGGCTGGTGTCGGTGTTTTACTGGCATGTCACCGAACAGAACGGTCACGGCGATCTACGCCTGTATGCGCTGGTGCAGTTCCTGCCGATGATACTGATACCGGTGATCCTGTGCCTATTCAAGTCCGATCCGGAGAGAAGCAAATACTACTGGGGCATGATCGCAGCGTATGCGTTATCGAAAGGCGCGGAATATTTGGATGCGGAATTGTATGATTTGGTCGGGGCGGTCAGCGGCCATACGCTGAAGCATGTGCTCGCGGCCGTAGCGCCTTATATTTTCTATCGGTCGCTACGGCAAAGAGAACGGATTATTCGAGCAGCTTGAAAAAGCTTTTCGGCGCGCCGCAGATCGGGCATTCCCAATCGTCCGGAATGTCTTCCCAGCGGGTTCCTGGGGCGATGCCGCTGTCCGGATCGCCTTTTTCTTCATCGTAAATGTGCTCGCATTCTCTGCAGTGGTATTTCTTATAATCCGCCATGTGTTGCCTCTTGTGTTATTAAAATCTGTTTGTATTAAACCAGTTTGATCAATCTGCTTTCGGCGGCCGACTGCATTGCGGCTTCGAGAATCCGGCAGTTATCCTTCGCGTCGTCCAATGACAGAGCCGGTTCGCGACCACTTAACACGCAATCGCTGAAATGTTCGATTTCCAGGCGGAAATGATTCGCCGATGGCAGTCTTTCCTCGCATTGACGGCCGTCTTCGGTCCACCAGGAAATGATCGGTATGTCACCCGGCAATTGCCACACTGTGTGGCATTTGATGCCGCCGCGGGTGCCGATCATTTCGTATTCGGACCTACGCGCGCGTTCAAAGCTGTAATCGAACTGTGCGAAGCGTCCTCGGCCAAAGTCGATCACGCCGCTGCTCGAAATATCGGCCCCGCTGCCGACATAGCTGGACACGGCCGACACCGAAACCGGTGCGTCCTCGAAAAACATTCGCGCCGAATGCACCGCGTAACAACCAATGTCCCACAATGCACCGCCGCCGCGTTCGACCGATTGTTCGAGCCGGTACATGCGCGCCGGACGCATCATGAACGAATAGGTCGCGCGTACCGAGCGGATTTCGCCAAACAGGCCCGAGTTGACCAACTCCAGCACGCGGGCATGTTGGGGGTGAAAGCGGTACATGAAGCCTTCCATAACGGTGACCCGATAGCGCCGCGCGGCGGTTTCGATCGCGATGATATCGGCGACAGACAACGCCATCGGCTTCTCGCAGAGCACATGTTTGCCATGTTCGATCGCGTGCAGCGCCCACAAGGCGTGCTCGTGATTGGCCATCGGTAAATACACCGCATCGATAGCGTCGTCATTCAGCAGGGCTTCAAGATCGTCATAAGCGCATGCCTGGGTTTGACCGGGGCCGTATTTTGCCAGTGTTTCAGCCGCCGCGCCGGGTCTCCGGCTCGCTATCGCAACGAGTTCCGCGTTTTCCGCTTCGACGATTGCCGGCAGCAGACGTTCGTTGATGCGTGCCGCGCCGAGAATGCCCCAGCGTAGTTTTGTTCTGATGGTCATTGTTGTTCTCTTATTGCTATTAACGGCTTGAAGTAATCGTGGGGGGGGCAGACAGTGTATTGGCCGCGAATGGCGCTGCCAATGCATCTGTTAATGCCGAATATCAATAAAGGCAGGCAGGGTGATCAGCCCGTCTGCTTACGTCCGGCAATAACAAGCCGCTGCTTCCTGTCTTCGGCGCTTATTCGAGATTCGCGTGCCGGTATCTCATCACTTCTTCGGCAATGCCTTTTTCGTGAATCAAATGCGATACCAAGGCTTCCAGGAACGACAGGGTCGACAGTTCGAATACCGTACCCATGGGCATGCCGACGACTTTGCCGTACTGGTCGGAGGTGCCGATTTGAAATACCGCGTCAGACATTTCGCCAATCGTCGAACCGCTCTTCGCGGTGATCAGGCAGATTTGCGCGCCGACTTCGCGGGCTTTCTTCGTGAACGCGATCAATTGCTCGGTTTCGCCGGAGCCGGAAATCACGATCAACAGGTCGCCTTTTTTGATGCTGGGGGTCACGATTTCACCGACCACGCTGACATCGTAGCCGCTATGCATCAGCCGCATCGCAAAGAAGCGGCAGACTAACCCAGAGCGCCCGGCGCCGGACACATAGACGCGTTTGGCGTTATCAAGCATATGGGTCAGTTTGGCCGGCAAATTGTCGTCCGTTGCTTCCAGAATCGATCTGATTTTATTGATGATCAGCGTTTGGTGCGGCGTGCCGATGATGCCCGTACCGTGCACGATATCACGGATCTGCTTGGCGGCTGTCGCAGGGCAGGGGGCGCCGTAAATGGCCGCACCGACCACGATGATGTCCGCGCCGGCCTTGACCACCTGATCGACAGTCGAAGGCTTGATGCCGCCCGCAACCGAAATTCTGATGTTCAGCCCCAGATCCGCGATGTCCTGCAAGTCGGCGAATGGTGTTTGGCCGGCAGCTTGTGCATCGAGACCGGTATGCACACCGATAATTTGCGCGCCGAGCTCGGCAGCGGCGCGTGCACAGGCCTGTTTGTCGGGAACATTGATCAGGTCGATCTGTGCCTCGCCGCCATAAGCGTTTGCCGCCTTGATTACGCCGGCGATCGTCGCCATGCCGGATACGCCAAGCACGGTGCAAATATCCGCGCCGGCCGCATAGAAGGGCGTAGCTTCATATTCGCCAGCGTCCATCGTTTTCAGATCGACCAGAATCAGTTTGTCAGGAAACTTTTCCCGTAACGTTTTGACCAGTTCGACGCCGTTGTGTTTGATGCAGGGTGTCCCGATCTCGAAAATATCGACATAAGGCGCCGTTTTTTCGGCAAGATTGATGGTTTGGTCGAAATCCAGTGAATCCAGTGCCAATTGTATTAATGGTTTTGCCATCGTGCGCTCCAAAATAGTTATTGTTATTGTAGTGTGTCAGCGGCAAACTCTAAATCAGGACGAAGGGGATGTCAATCGCGCGCTGGCAGCCGCGTAAGCGTTCTGGCGCTTTATTGTCGATTGTAAAGCCTTGGGCGGTGGGGCGAGCACGGAGGCGGCGGCAAACGTTTGAAATCATAGAGAAAGAAACGGCCTGTTATCGGGCAACTCAACACGATGGGCTGCAATGTGACGGGCAAGATAAAGCCGCCAGTCCAAATCAAATCTCGGAAACTGCGCGCACTACTTGGCTGGCCACTCTGATTTCATCATCCAATCGACCAGTGGCTTCAATTCGGCCGGCAGCGCCTGTTCCGAGGCGGTGACGCTATGCTTTCTGTCGTTCTGTTCGATGAGGATCTGGTATTCAAAACGGTCGGGTTGAGGCTTTGACGGAATCGAAGCCGGCAATTCAAAAAAACGCGACGACTCGATCATTTGTTGCAGATGGTGAAATTCGGATGCCGAAAGGCTGGCGGCATCGATCGATTTGATCAACGGGATACCGGCGAATCCTCCGGTTCTTTGAATGGTCACATGCACGATTTTATCTTCCGTTGTTACGGGGCCGGCTTGAATTTTACACGCAACGACACCCGCGCACAGCAGGCAAAGGGCCAAGGTGCGAAGGCGGGATGCAGAAGCAATCGGACGCGGAGAACAAAGCGCCATTATCGATCGAATGCAGCGGACGGGGCACAGCCCCGTCCGTATCGGTTGAGCCTTAAGTAACTCCAACCGCCCGCCAAGCATCGCGCACCGCCGACTGTTCGGCGCTGTTTTGTCCGTAGAGGTCGCCCGCCACCCTGATCGTGGCGCCGGCGGCGGCGCTGAAGGTCGAGCGTGAACGCAGCACGTCCCTTAGCGCGATATACCAGATTCTGCCGGCTTTTTCCCAGGCAAAGCCGCCGATGGCGATAGCCGCCAGATAAAACGCATGGTTTGGAATGCCCGAATTGATATGTACGCCGCCATTGTCCTGACGTCCCCGATAACGGTTGGCATAGAGGGCCGGTTGCGGATCTTTGCCTAGCATGGGATCATCATAAGCGGTTCCCGGCGCTTTGAGCGAGCGTAGCGCCTGACCATTTATGCCCGGCGCGAGCAGGCCGGCGCCGATCAGCCAGTCGGCCTGCTCGGCGGTTTGATTCAACGTCCGTTGTTTGACCAGGCTGCCGAAGACATCCGCGAACGACTCGTTCAAAGCACCCGATTCGCTCTGATACAACAATCCGGCTTCAAACTGCACGACGCCGTGGGTCAATTCATGTCCGATGACGTCGATCGCTATCGTAAAACGGTTGAACAGCCGTCCGTCTCCGTCGCCGTAAACCATTTGGTTGCCATTCCAGAAGGCGTTGTCATACCGCACATCGTAGTGTACGGTCGAATCGATCCGAAGGCCCCGGTCATCGACCGAATTGCGTTGGTAAACCTGACTGTATAAATCATAAGTCGCGCCCGCGCCGTCATAAGCCTCATTGACCGCAATATCCTGACTTGCCTGCCCGCCCTCGCCGCGAACCAGACGGCCGGGCAGCGTAACGTCTTGCCGCGCATCGTAAACGGTACGCCGCTTCTGTCCGGTCGAAACCGCAAGCGACGGCATGTTGCCCATGATGCCACGTATGCCGCGGAATTGTTCGGTCAGCCGCATTGTTTCCATGGTCCAGCTGCGCATCTCGTCATCGCCGTGCTTGATGATGTGGTCGGTCATGTGCGGCGGGATGATCGTGCAAAATGCGCAATCATGCGCCTTCGAGTGGCGAGAGTGTTTTGAGCCGTGTGATTGATTGCGTTTAATTGTCATCGCATCACCCTTTGAAGTTTATTCAAAAAAATCAACTGAGACTTTTTGTTCTTTTAGCACTATTGTTTAAAACTGTCAATGATGGAGGTGATTTTTTATGGGTGTTTATTGATTCAAAAATCCGTGGGCGATTATTCTCATTCGGTGCTGAAGCGTGAATTATTTAGCGTGACCATGCCTATGACTGCAGTTCTCGGAACCAGGAACCATCTCGAAGCGAGCGACTGAGTGGAGATCAAAATCGTGCTGGCATAATGCATGCCGCAATGGATTCGGGAAAGGGGGCGCATTGTTCGGCTAGCGCTTAAACGCTAAGCAATTGTGTAGCGCAATTTGAAAGGCCCGCTCTGGCTTATGGTGTGGGTAAGCATGGCGCGAAGGATTGGGGGGCAGGAACGAAATTCCAACCCTGCTCACGCGTTGAACTGCGTTAATTGAAAATCGTTTCGAACGAATAACCGTTTATATGCAGAATTTCTTTTAGCCGTTTCAAACCGTCCATCTGAATCTGCCGCACGCGCTCACGGGTCACGTTCAATTCCAGTGCGACCTGTTCCAGCGTTTCGGCTTCATAGCCGCAAAGCCCATAACGCCGGCAGACGACTTCGCGCTGTTTTTCCGGCAATTGAAAGACCCAGCCGGAAACGCTTTGGCGGATGCCGTCCTCCTGGATCCGGTCGGCGGCCGACGGACTGTCGTCATCGGAAATCGTTTCGACCATCGGCTTATCGACATCCTTGCTGCACGGCACATCGATCGACGTGACCCGCTCGTTCAATTTCAGCATCTTTTCGACCTTATAAACCGGCTTGTCCATGAACTGCGCAATCTCCTCGGCGCTCGGATCGTGATCGAGCGACTGCTGTAAATGGCGCTGCGCCTTCAAATAGGTGTTCATTTCCTTCACGATATGAATCGGCAGGCGGATCGTGCGGGTCTGATTCATGATTGCGCGTTCGATCGTTTGCCGAATCCACCAGGTTGCATAGGTCGAAAAACGGAAGCCACGGTCCGGATCGAATTTTTCGACCGCGCGGATCAATCCGAGATTGCCTTCCTCGATCAAATCGAGCAACGGCAGGCCCCGGTTCAGATAACGGCGGGATATCTTCACGACCAGACGCAAATTACTCTCGATCATGATCTTGCGGGCTTCGTGGTCCCCGCGCAATGCTTTGCTGCCGTAAAGTTTTTCCTGATCGGCCGTTAACAATTTCGAGCGGCCGAGATCGTTCAAATAGACGCGTGTCGCATCGAAATTCTCATCGCGGACTTTAATAGTCTGGACTTCGCTTTCGATGTCTAAGTCGTCGAGAGAATCTTCCTCGTCCTCGAAATCTTCCTCGAATAGAAGCTCCTCATCTTCTTCAAACGGCAGGCTGATTTCATCATCAGCGGGTTCAATTATCTCTTTTTTCATCCCATTCCCCTGACGCTTCGCATGAACGTTCATCGGTATCTTCATAACTTAGGTAATAATGTAAGCGGGTTGACCGACTTACCTTGTTTGCGAATTTCAAAATGCAGCATGCCTTTGTGAGAAGTGCCGGCGCCAACCGTGGCGATCTCTTGGCCTTTCTCGACAACGTCGCCCTCCTTGGCTAATAAGGCGCTATTATTTGCATAAGCAGTCAAATACTGGCCATTATGCTTAATGATAAGCAGATTACCATATCCTATCAATCCTTGACCGCTATAGACCACCTTACCTGCCTCGGCAGCTCGTACCGTTTGTCCTTTTTTTCCGGAGATTTTGATGCCTTTTTTGCCTGTCTGGGTATAGTTCTTCAAAATACTTCCGGCCAATGGCCAACCGAAGCTCAGCTTGGCGTTAGCTTTTTTCGCACTGGGTGTTATTTCGGTTGCCGGAATTTTGCGGACAGATTTTGCAGGCTCAAACTCCGGCATTATACTTTTTTTGGCTGTTAGATTTGAAGCAATTGTTTTTGGCTTGGTTTTAGCTTCGTACTTCTCGACCGGCCTGACCGTAGAGGGGAGGGTTGCCGACAGGTGCGGTCTCCGATTCATTGAGTTCAATGCCCGCGGATAAGGATCGCGCGGCACAGGTGGCATTTCCTGACTGCTCGTCATTTGTGGGGGGCTGGGCATATCCGAAAATGCATCGTTGATATGTTGGTGGCCGGTCCGTACCGGAGCCAAATCCGCCCGTTCCGTGCAGCCGAACATGACCGTGGCCAAGGCCGGAATCAGCATCAACACCGCGTTACGAAAATCATTGCCCATGGCGCTTATCATCCCAGCAGCGTTTTTTTTGCCAGATTGATTTTCGCGGCCAGATAATCAGAACCGCCCCTGTCCGGATGAATTTTTTGCATCAGGCGGCGATGCGCCTCAGTGATTTCCTTATCGGATGCGCCCATTTTCAATCCCAAGACCTCATAAGCTTCCGCCGCGGTCATCTTGCCGGACGTATGCCGGTATTCCTGTTGCGATTGCCCCTTCTTCGTGCGCTGCCAGGCCATCCAGATTTGCTGTAGATAAGGTGCATTATGCAGTAAGGACGGCAACAATCTGAGCAGAAACGCCACCGCCAGGCCAAGCAAGGCAAACAGCCCGCCGAGCCAGCCGGCCATCCCCATATAAACGAGTACTACGAGGCCGCCGGCCATCAGCAGATAGCGAAGAAAACCGGCCTTTACGGCGGCGGGTGCTTTTTGCAGTTTACGTAACGCAAAAAAGACAAGAAAAATCAGCAATATAACAAACACAATGCGAATCAATGTTGACTCCGGGGATCACTCAGGTTGGGCTCACAAAATCAAAACACGCCGCCGGCCGGCGTTATGGCAGGCGATGATAACAGCCACGCCGCCGTTATCGTAGTGCGGAGTTAAATAATACCTTAAAATATCGCGATTATTGACTCCGATCCAATGACGTAAACGACATGCAACATGCACAAAAGCCGATCCTCGGTTTTGCCGCCGCCAGCGGTACCGGCAAGACCACGTTACTGACGCAATTGATTCCGTTGTTGAAACAGCAGGGTTTGCGGGTCGGCCTGATCAAGCACAGTCATCACAGTTTCGATATCGATCAACCCGGCAAGGACAGCTACCGTTTGCGCATGGCCGGCGCTTCGCCGGTGATGCTGGTCTCCAAATACCGCTATGCGATAATCAGCGAGTTCGAAACGCCGCAGGAGCCTAGCCTGGATCAGCAGCTTAAAGTGTTGGACCAGTCCGAACTGGATCTGATCCTAGTCGAAGGCTTCAAGGCCGAAAAGTTTTCGAAAATCGAATTGCACCGGCCGTCGCTGCAAAGACCGCTGCTGTTTCCGCATGATTCGAATATCATTGCGATTGCGAGCGACAGCCCGATCGAAGTACCGTACCCTCTGGTCAAACTTGATCTGAATCGCGCAGATTTGATTGCCCGTTACATTCTGGATCATTACCGGGAGTTCAAATGATTGACCTGTGCAGTTTGGAGAACGAGCCGATGCTTTCGGTCGAGGCGGCGCGGGAAAGGATCGCGGCCGCATTAGAGCCGGTTATCGGCGTCGAAAAAACGGCATTGAAATACGCGCTGGGTCGAGTGCTGGCCGAGCCGGTTTGTTCGCCGCTCGATATTCCGCATGACAGAAACGCAGCGGTCGACGGCTATGCCTTCAGCAGCCGGGACATAGACACAGCGCAAGCCTTTCGCCTCCATTTGGCCGGTGCTTCCTGGGCCGGCAAGCCGTTCCAGGGCCAACTAAATGCGGGCGAATGCATCCGCATTTTTACCGGCGCAGTCTTGCCACGCGAAGCCGATTCGGTCGTAATGCAGGAGTTCGTGACGGTTGACGGAGACTACACCGTGTTTCCGGCCGCTGTGCCGGCGCGCCGCTTTGTGCGCGAAACCGGCGAAGATGTCAAAAGCGGCGGGATTTTGTGCGGCGCAGGCAAGAAACTGACCGCGATCGAACTCGGCCTTTTCGCCTCGGCAGGCATTTATGATGTCGTGGTAAAAAGGCCGGTCAATATCGCTTTTTTTTCGACCGGTGACGAACTGACCGGCATCGGCAAGCCTTTGGCGCCCGGCAAGATTCACGACAGCAACCGATACATTCTCGGCGGCCTATTGACGGATCCTTGCTACTGCGCCGCCGATCTGGGCGTGATCGGCGATGACATGCGGCAACTCGAAGACGCGTTGAGCCAGGCGGCTTTGAATCATGACGTGATCATCACGACCGGCGGCGCCTCGGTCGGGGAGGCCGATTTTATCACCCGGATTCTCGAACGTCTCGGCGAAGTGCATTTATGGAAGATTGCGATGAAACCCGGCAAACCGTTCGCTTTCGGTAAAATCGGCAAGGCGTTCTTCTTCGGTCTGCCCGGCAACCCGGTGGCCGTTGCGGTGACCTTTCAGCAAATCGTAAAACCGGGGCTCGGGCGGCTCACAGGTTTGATGCCAGCCAGTCCGTTGCGAATCAAGGCAATGTTAACGGCCCCGCTCAAAAAAGAGCCCGGCCGCCTTGAATTTCAGCGCGGCATCCTGACACAAAACGCGGACGGTGAATTTTTTGTCGCCTCCGCCGGCGGACAGGGCTCGCACATGCTGGGCTCGATGTCCGCAAGCAACTGCTATATTATCCTGCCTGCCGATTGCTGCGGCGTTCAGGCAAACGAGCCTGTTTGGGTAGAACCTTTCCAGACATCGCTATGACAAAAACGGTTCTGGCGGGATGATTCTTTTCCACAATTTCTGTGGATAACTTTGTGTAAAAGCCCTCGATAACCGCTTGCGAACCCCATGGATCCAGCTCTGTCATTAAATTGTAAAAATTTTATACAAAATAAAATAATTATTTATTATCAATAGATTGTATGAATAAATAGAATTTTTGCAGAGCCCTGTGCCTGCATAAATCAGAACGAATTGCAAGCTTTCGACTGTGTGCATAACATAGACAAAAACAACAAATCCAATCCAATTGGATGCCATTTTAATAACAATCACATCAACGGGTCAGTACATGCTTGTATTCGTTCTACTCAGCCTTGCGCTTGCCTACCTCGTACAGACCTCGAATCCGCTAGCTAACTTGCTGGAGACACTGTTCTTTTTTTATCTGGGCATCGGCGGCGCCTTGATCGCGATCGCCGGCTTGCTGGTCAAAAAAGGCAATTTCAGAATCTGGTACGACCTGTTTGCTTCGAGCGCGTTGCTGGCTTGGTTCGCCTATTGGAAAACACTGTTCAATGATGACTCGCCGATGTTTTTTTTCTTTCCGGTGTATTTTGCCTCCATGAGCGCGTTCATCTCGCTCGCGTTCATCGGACAGTGCGAACGCCTCGATAATGAAAGTCTCCACTATATGCGCCTGCTTGCCGGGCAAAAAGGCTTGCAGCCTTCGATCATCATGCTGGGAGCGCTCGGGAGCTTACAACTGCTCGACCATTATCTGGTCTTTCCGGTGCTGATCACTCTGTTGCTGCTCCGCTTTGCGTTGGATTCTTGTGTTGAGCGCAATCGCGGCCGGAATGCATAAGACGGAAGACAGGGGCGGAAAAAGTTAACCGTCTCAAATCGGCCGATTGTGTTGAAAAAATCCCACTCAGGTAAAAATGTCTTTTTTGTGAAAGCCTTAATGTTTACAACAATAAGTTGCAAATGGGATAGCCGCTGAAATCGGCCCTAACTGCCCCAAACCGGCTTTTTTAACAGAATGGTCAGGAGCAGATATTGGAAAAAACACCCTACACCATATATCGATATTTGCCGCCAAAGAGACCTTGGCCAACTTTGCGACTGAACATTTATAGCGCTCGACATCCTGTTTCGGCAATAAAAAACCGCCTTTGCTTTTGCCAAGAGGCGGTTTGTTTTAAGCGGTCGGTTGGATGCGCTTCGCCTTGTTTTCAGGCTTGTTATGCGCTAGTGAATATGCACTTCTCGCGACTTTACCGTGTCGCTTCTTTGCAAAACATAGTCATCCAACTTTATACCATCATCATTAAGCTGAATGAGTGTCCCTTCATCTGCAATTTGATAACGCCGTGAGTTTGTCCCTTCCTTTTTTGGAGTTAAAACAACGGTACGATTTTCATCATCCCAGTTATATTTTCCTCTTTCATAAAACTCCCTGGAGGACTCTTTTGCGGGTTGAGTCACCAACAGATAATTGTTCTTTTGTTGTAAAGACAACGTTGTTTTAACTCCAGCGCAATCGTTGCAAGGGAGATAGCCGTAAAAAACACCATGAAATTCCTGGCTTTTATCGGGATGGTTTTCGTGTGCGGTGTGATCCGCATCCTTGTGGAGGCTCTTTGCGCGCGCTCTGGCGAAACCTTGTTGAGCTTCGAGGTCTGATGCCGCCATTGCCGGAATAGCTGAAAGCAGACTGCTAAAAAGAAACAAAGCCAGATTGTGTTTTAATTGTTTTTTTAATGTTCGCATGATGACTTTCCAGAAAAGTAATGAGGGTTGTGCCAGTGGAAAACAAAGTGGAAAATTTACCAGCTTTTCAAAGAAAGAGCTTCTAAATTTGTCAGTAAAACAGCTCATTAATCGCCCGTGTGTGGGATTGACGGATGTTATTCGTACTGAATAGACGATTGGTTAATCTCTCAACGCATATGTTTTTCCGAACCGCACCAATCGATAACAGACCGGGCAGCCGTCATTATTTTCCGGCTGTCGTCACTAACATGAACCGGCCCAGGCCATGTCAAAACCCAAAAACGAAATGCTAGGCTTTGGCGTTGGTAGTTATTGAGCAAAATTCACGGAATTGTGGAGCCAATTATTGAGAGTTGATGGGTATCTGTGTGCCCAGTCTGACGGCTTTTATGTCCGGGAGGTTTGGCGATGCGTTTTGACGCCGCCGCCACTTGCCGATCGACATGACCAAGAATGCATGGTTTAGGGATGGCAACTTTGCACCGGAATATTCGCCGGTGGAAGAAAATATAGTTTCATAGCCGCGTAAGCGCCGCGCACCTTTCAAAATTTCAGCTTGTGCTGAAAAAGCTGAAAATGGTGCGCGATGCGTAATCGACAGGAAGTGATTTTTCTATGCGGATTTGCTTCTTTTCTTGACGGTTTTTCGAACGACCGAAGACTTCGCGGTCTTTGTCTTCGTGCGAGTGGTTTTCATGGCGACTCGCGTCGCGCCGCTGCGCTTATTTTTGGCAACCTTAACGCTCCGCTTTGAGGTTCGTTTGCTGACCGTTATCTTGCCGGTCCTTGCTTTTCCGGCCGCGAGGCGGTGATAGCCTGATGCGGCGAGTACTCGCTTGTGCGCTCGGTGATGCTTGGATGCGGCCGGTTTATTAACGGCATGACGGTAATTATCGTCGCCGGAAGCGGAAGCGACCGTGATGCCCCTTCGATTACCGCAGTCGAGCTGATAAGGCGGTTCGCCGCCCACGCTGTCGGTCATTGTACTGATGTTGCGATAGGAGCCGTCGCCATAACGATTGGAAAAGCCCGCGTCCATCATGTTCATCATCAACTGGTAGCGCTCGGCGCTGGTCATGCCTCCCATCACAACGCCGATCAAGCGCTTGCCGTTTTGCATGGCCGAACTTATCAGGTTGAAACCCGAGCCGCAAGTAAAGCCGGTTTTCATCCCTTCCGCTCCGGGATAACGGGCGGTAAACTTGTTGATGCCGCGCAGTTCGCGGCCTTTAAAGAAAAAGCTGTGGCTCGCAAAATAAGGATAATAGTTTGGAAAATTCTTCATGGTTTTCCAGGCCAATACCGCCAAATCGCGAGGCGTGGTGACTTGGAAGTTGTTCGGCAAACCGGTGGCATTCATGAAGCGGGAACTGTTCATGCCCAATTGACGCGCCTTGGCGGTCATCTGAGCAGCAAACCATTCCTCGGTTCCGCCAAGATGTTCGGCAAGCACGACTGCCGCATCATTCGCCGACCGGGTAATCAATGCCAGAATCGCCTCTTCGACGGTCAAGGTTTCGCCAGCTCTGAGCCCCAGCTTGCTTTGTGGCTGCTGCGACGCATGATGGGATGCGGTCATTCTGTCGTGCAGGCCGAGCCGACCGGTGCTTAATGCTTCAAAGGTCATGTACAACGTCATCACTTTGGTCAGCGACGCCGGATACCAGGGGCGCGTCGCATCGATTTCATGTAGAACATTGCCGCTGTCGGCGTCGATCATGATCGCGGCATAGCGCGCATTGGCGGGGCCGGCTGTAAAAAACGCGCCAAGCGCCAGCAAAACAACAAATAACAATTTGATTTTATTCATTGAACAAGAAATCTCAATAAAAACATTGGCCAATTGACAAGAGCTGGGGTATAGGATGTTCTGTACGCAGTCAAGCGAATCGAGCATGACGGCTCGATGGAGAAAGTAACGTGATTTAGATGGCTACCGCGGAAATTCCGCGGCAACGAGACAAAAAACTTTCGTCCTAACGGCTCGATTCTGAAATCTGCCTTATGCGGTAACCCATTGCTATTATTTTAGCAAAGTCCGGAAAAGGCGATGAATCTATTTCAAGAAAGACGGATACACGTTCTTTCATTTTAAGTTTGTTGTTTGCGACATTCAGTGTCGCTTGCCGCTTTTGGGCTGGGCGGTCAAGCCGGTCAGACAGTTGTATGGCGGCTCTCCCGAGCAAATGCCCCAGGAACCTCCGAACAGACCCTCGTTGCTGGGTTTCCAGTTTTCCGAAAAAGCTTCGAAGATAATGCCGGGCCATTGTTTTTCGGCCAGTTTTTTCAGTGTGGAACGGATCACCAAGGCCTGATTGCGGCGATTGGCGATGCCGCACTTCTCGCCGGTATGCACATTGGGCTCGCTCGCGCCTTCGGGTGCATACGGCCAGCCGAATTCGGTCAGGATCACGGTTTTGCCGGGATAGGCGCGCCTTACATTTTCTATTCTGGCCAGATGAAAGTCGGCCGCTTTTTCGGCCGGCGTGCACGGAAACAGATCGGCATGCTTATTTTCCCACCAGGGAAATACATTGATTCCGATCCAGTCGACTTGATTCGCGAAAAGGGTCTGCTGACAAGGCGTCGCGCGGTTGCACCATTCCCACCAAGTGTCGATCGCGGTGACCGGCTGCGCAACCTTCGCCTCACGCATTGCGTTGATGCAGCGAGTGATCTCGCCATCCAGCGCATAGCCGTTGCGGGTTCTGACTTCCGAACCGCAGCTGAGTTTGACGATCGTTTTCGGATAGGTTCTGGCGACTTCGATGCCTTTCGAGATCGAGGCCGAATTGATTGCGATGTCTTTGTCGAGCCAGAGGATTGCGATTACCTTGATCCCTCTCGCCTCGGCCGCCGCAAATGTCGCATCGAGACCGTTCAACACGCCGTAGGTCATGATACAGCGGAAGGGCGTTTTTTGGACCAGCACGTCGAGCAATTGCTCGATCTGGGCCTTTGAAGGATACGGGCCGTAATCGGGATTCAATTGGCCGACGTAAGGGCTAAAGGCGACACATTGGAGCGGAGACGGTTGGGTGAACTTCGGAGCGGCTTGTTTTCCGCGCGCGGCGGCGTGCTGGCTGGTCAGCAGCAATGACAGCATTAGAAAGAAAAGAACCTGTTTCATGAGAACCTGTAATCGAGTCGCCGAGAATTAGTTTTGGGGGTGGAAGTGTAGCGCATCCGCCGGGCCGGGGATGTGCCATGGGCGGGATCGGGTTTGCAACCCGCCCCAAGCGTTTGAAGGCTGTTTGCTTGCGCAAATTATCATGCATGCCCAAGCCTGCAAACTATGCGGACGGGATGAATATCCCGTCCGGCGCAGGGAGTTCATTGACGGCAGGGCAAGGAATTCGGGCCTGAGAACGACAGATGCGTGTCTAATCCGTCTTGCGTTTTAGCATCTGTTTCGCCTCGTGCCAAAAGGCATCGAGTTCGTCGAGCTCGCAATCGGTCAAATTGCGGCCGGAAGATTCGACCTGCCGTTCGATGTAATTGAAGCGGCGCGAGAATTTTTTGATGCTTTCTTTTAACGCCTGCTCGGCATTCACATCGAGATGCCTCGCAAGATTCACGACCACCAACAACAGATCGCCGATTTCCTCGCGAATATGCTGCTGATCGCCCGACTGCCAAGCTTCCCTGACTTCCTCGAGTTCCTCCATCACCTTGTCGAAGACCGGCGGCGCGTCGGGCCAATCGAAACCGTGCTGCGCGGCCCGGTCCTGAATCTTTTCGCATTCGAGCAAGGCCGGCAGACTGCCCGCTACGCCGGCAAGCACGCTGACCGGTTTTGCGGATTTTTCCTTTGCCAGGCGCTCTTCGGCCTTCGCTTGCTCCCAGGCCTGCTGGCGTTCCGCATCGGTTTCGAAGACCGCATCGGCAAATACATGCGGATGCCGGCGAATCAGTTTGTCGCAGATGCTCTCCGAAACCTGTTCGAAATTGAACAGGCCGAGTTCATTTGCTAGCTGAGAATGAAAAACGACCTGCAACAACAAATCGCCGAGTTCCGAACGCAAATCGGCCATGTCGTTGCGTTCGATCGCATCGATGACTTCATACGACTCTTCGATGAGATAAGGGATCAGCGTGGCGAAATTCTGCCGAAGATCCCAGGGGCAGCCTTGCTGGGGGTCGCGCAATCGCGCCATGATGTCCAGCAGATTTTGGGTATTTTTCAGCATGTCGGTCAAAACTCGGTACCGAAACTTTCCCGGTAGCGCTGCTTGAATGCATCCATCTCGAAACTGTGGTTCTGCGTGCCGTTATGTTCGATCTTGATCGTACCCATCAAGGAAGCGATCCGTCCGGTCACGTTCCAGTCGAATTCGTTCATCAGGCCATACAAGAGGCCGGCGCGGTAAGCGTCGCCGCAGCCGGTGGGATCGAGCAATTGCTTCGGCTGCGCGGACGGAATGTCGATGCAGCGGCCGTGAGTATAAATTTTCGAGCCATGGGCGCCGAGCGTCACGACCAGAGCCTCGACCCGCTCGGCCAATTCCGCGAGCGACAAGCCGGTGCGCTGCTGCAGCAATTCGGATTCGTAGTCGTTGACCACCGCCCAGGTGGCCTGATCGAGGAAGGTCAGCAGTTCGGCGCCGTTGAACATCGGGATGCCCTGGCCAGGATCGAAAATGAACGGAATGTCGAGTTCGCTAAACTGCGCCGCATGCAACAACATCCCGTCTCTGCCGTCCGGCGATACGATCCCGATCGTGATGTCGTCCCGATGGGTCGGCACCGCATTCAGATGCGACTCGCTCATCGCGCCCGGATGAAACGCGGTGATCTGGTTGTCGTCTTCGTCGGTAGTGATATAGGCCTGACCGGTGTAATGGTTATCCAGAATCCGGATGTATTCGCGCGACAAGCCGTTCTGGCAAAGCCATTGCATGTAAGGTTCGAAATCATGGCCGACGGTTGCCATAATCAACGGATCTTCATCCAGCAGATTCAAGTTGTAGGCGATGTTCCCCGCGCAGCCGCCGAACTCCCGGCGCATGACCGGCACCAGAAACGAGACGTTCAGTATATGAACCTTGTCCGGCAAGATATGATTCTTGAAGCGGTCATGGAACACCATGATCGTGTCGTATGCCATTGAACCGCAGATCAATGCGCTCATAATTTAACTCCTGCTAAAATGTAAGTCCAAGTGACCGCCGCCCATACCAGCGACAGCATCACAGCCGACGAGCCAATGTCCTTGGCGCGGCCCGATAATTCGTGTCGTTCCAGTCCGACCCGGTCGACGATCGCTTCGATCGCCGAATTCAACAATTCGACCAGCAATACCAGCACGACGCTGCCTATCAACAACAGCTTTTCTATCGGCGTCCGGCCCAGCCAGATCGCTACTGGCGTGGTGACCACAAACAGCAGCACCTCTTGCCGGAACGCTTCCTCATGTGTCCACACTGCCTTGAAACCGGCAGCCGAAAAATAACACGCATTGATGATGCGCTTAAAGCCTTTCTCATTTTGATTTGCCATGCATTACCACAAGGTTTATTTAAAAACGGACTGACAATGCGCAAGGCATCGTTGATTACCTGGTTCTGCTTACTCGGCGTCGATCATTTTTTGATAGGCGTTGGCATCCATTAATTGATTCAAGGCGGAAGCATCGTCTGCTTGCACACAAAAAATCCAGGCGTCGAAGGGAGCATCATTGACCTGTTCGGGGCTGTCGGACAAACTGTCATTGACCGCGACAATCTCGCCGCTGACCGGGCTGTAAAGGTCGGAAGCGGTTTTGACCGATTCGACCACCGCGCATTGCTCCTGCGCCTTCACCTTCCGGCCCACTTCAGGCAACTCGACATAGACCAGGTCGCCGAGCTCCTCCTGGGCGAAGTCGGTGATACCGACGCGCACCACATTGTTGTTTTCGAGTTTCGCCCATTCATGGGTCGTGGCGTATTTCAGATTTTCCGGCAAATCACTCATATCGTCCTCTCTTGATCAATTACAAAATCTTGAGTCTGCGCAAATTTGCGCCAAGCTTCATTTTGTTTCCATCATACCATTTAAGCGCGTGTTTTCTCCACCGGACCGAGGTGAATGGCCACCCGTTTCGCCCGGTGTTACTCCGACGGTTATTGAAAAACGCAATAGCCGGAAATCAGCCACCGGCCTTGCGAGAAGATGAACTTGAACGGCGTTTCCCATCCATACGGCGATACCACGAGCAACGACGCTGTCGTATCGCCGGTCTTGAATTGTTTGATTTTGACTCCGTCGATGAAGGATTGCTTATATTCGTATTCCTGCGCGCAGAAGAATATGTCCATGTCCTCGACTTCCATCAGCGGACCTCTGCCATCGCGGGGCATGTCTTCAAACTCCTTGTCAGTCAGCTTGGCGAATTGTTGCCGGTAGCGGTCGTAATAATGGGCGACGGTCTGCTTGAATTCGGGCGCAAAATAACCACTGCCGATAAGTCGCCCGGAAAAATTGTTCAGATTCGTGGTATCGAGCACAAACCGGCCGCCGGGTAGATTCTTGATCGTCGGTTGCAAGGAGGCAACCGATTTGCCATTCGTCAGTGTCCAGGTGTAAAACTCCTTGACCACTTCCAGCAATGTGTTTTGGTCGGCTCCGGCGCTAGCCGCGGACATATGCAGGCAGAGCAGGATGGGCAACAAGCCATACCGAAAAAATATCATGACAAACCCTCTGAGTACTTACCGCTATTCGGCTGCCGCGCCAAGAAAAATCATCTCGATCCGGCTCTGATGGATTGTGAATATGAGACCGCCATAGATCGAACCGGCCACGAACTGGACGCCGGACTGACTTTTCTCGGCGTTCTTTTCGGCGTCATAGGCTTTCGTCAAGTCGGTTTCGCCGCCAATACCGGTGCCACGGCCGCTTTTCGCCTTGGAAGGCGCGCTGATTGTGATCGAGGTTAGCAATTTGGCTTGCCTCTGTGCTTCGGGAGCCATATCAACGCGGATTCCGCAGACCGGATCGCGCCAACCTTGGTGGTAAAGACCGTCGGCTTCCCATGGCTCGTCCTTGCCGCGCTCCAGGAGACAAGTGGCAAGCGACTTGACTACCTCCATTTCGGTCGGCGAGGCTCAGTCCAAGGGGCAATCCATGAACAGCAATTACGAATAGAAATTTCCGCAACATGTTCTTCGTCCTCGCGCTGTGTCGAATGCAAAAGATTCATGAGCAAACTTTTAACCGCTTGGAACCTTAAAGTGTTTATATTGTTTAACTTCAAGTTCAAACCTTCGTCAAGCTATTGTATCAAGAGACCATGAAAAATATTCACCGCATGCTGGAAGATATCCGGCAGGAAACCGTTATGACCGCCTTTTTGACCGGCCGCAAAACGCTCTCGCCAGAGGTGATGGACGCCATGCGCGACGTGCCGCGCGACCAGTTCGTTGATCCGGGCATGGCTTCTATGGCCTTCGATAACGGCCCGCTGCCGATCGGTTACGGACAGACTATATCGCAGCCCTTTATCGTCGCGTTGATGACCGATCTGTTGGCAATCAAATCCACCGATGCGATCCTCGAAATTGGCACCGGCTCGGGTTATCAGACCGCGATCCTGTCGCAGTTGGCCGCTCAGGTTTATACCCTTGAGGTGATAGAAGATTTGAGTCTCGAAGCCTTGGAGCGCTTCGAAAAGCTCGGTTATCAAAATATCCATGCCAAGGTCGGCAACGGCTATGACGGCTGGCCCGAACAGGCGCCCTACGACGGCATCATCGTGACCGCCGCCGCGCCTTATGTTCCGGACGCGCTGATCGACCAGTTGCAAGAGGGCGGACGGCTCGTTATTCCGGTCGGCCAGCCTTTCGGACACCAGGAACTGATCGTGCTCGAAAAACATGCACTTGCGCACAACAAGATCAGCAAAATCCTCGACGTCGCCTTTGTGCCGTTGGTCGATCATCCCTAAAAATGGCACTAATCGCAAGGTTAAGAGTCAAATTGCGAGTGCCTTGGTATAGGAGTTTATCGAAATGATCCATCCAAAACATCTTTTGCTGATGTTGCTGCTGTTGGTGGCATTACTGCTTCTCTCCTCCGTCCTTGCTTGGGCAGAACCTGATGCTTATGCACGACAGCGCGCGGCGATGGTGGACGAAGTCGAGGCATATATGGCTTTCACCTCCGATAGGCTGGGGCGAAAAGCATTGAGCCCGGAAGTCGCGAACGCCATGCGCAACGTGCCCCGGCATTTATTCGTCGGCGAGGATGAGCGCCCCTATGCCTATGAGAATCGACCGTTGCCGATCGGCCATGGCCAGACCATTTCACAGCCCTACATCGTCGCGGTGATGACCGAATTGCTCGACGCGAAGCCCGGTGCCAAGGTGCTCGAAATCGGCACCGGCTCGGCCTATCAGGCGGCGGTGCTCGCTGCGGTCGGCGCCGAGGTTTACAGCATCGAGATCATCGAACCCTTGGCCGACAGCGCGCGCGAGCGGCTCAAAAAACTCGGCTATCAAAACATTCATACGCGCACCGGCGACGGCTATTACGGCTGGTCCGAAGCCGCGCCGTTCGACGCGATTCTGGTGACCGCCGCGGCAAGCCACATTCCGCCGCCCCTGATCAAGCAGCTGAAACCGGGCGGACGCATGCTGATTCCGGTCGGCGACCGCTTCAATGTGCAGCAACTGGTTTTGGTCGAAAAAAGCCCTGACCAGAAAATTAAAACCCGGCAGTTGCTGCCGGTGGCCTTCGTCCCTCTGACCGGAACGCACCCTTGAGTCTCAATACCGACTCGATACCTGGCTACCGCGGGCTGCCGCTCGCTATCGCGATGCTTTCGGGGGCGGCGATCGGCTACGAAATCCTTCTGATGCGGCTATTCTCGATTATCCAGTGGCATCATTTCGCCTACATGATCATCAGTCTGGCCTTATTGGGCTATGGCATCAGCGGGGTGTTCCTGGCGCTTTTCCGGGGTTGGTTGAACGCGCGCTTCGAGTGGATTTTTCCGGCCGGCATCGTGCTGTTCAGTCTGACCGCGCCGGGCTGTTTCTGGCTCGGGCAGCGCCTGCCGTTCAATCCTTCCGAGCTATTTTGGTCGCCGGTGCAGCCGCTGTATCTCTTGCTGCTCTATCTGCTGCTGGCCCTGCCGTTCTTTTTTGCGGCCTCGGCGACCGGGCTGGCGCTGTTCCACTTCCGCGACCAGATCTCGAAGCTCTATGCGGCCGATCTGGCCGGTGCGGGCCTCGGCAGTCTGGTCATTATCGGCTTGCTGTTTGTGTTTCCGCCCGAGCAGGCGCTGATTGCCTTGGCCCTGATCGGCATCGCGGGCATTCTGCCGGTCTCGATCGCCTGGGAAAAAAACTGGCGGGGGCCGGCCATCTGTGCGGCCGTGTTGGCGTTATTTTGGCTCGCGCCGGCGGACTGGAAAACCCTGCACATCTCGCCTTATAAGGAATTGCGGCAACTGCTGCGCATTCCGGGCACGCGTATCATCGACAGTTTTTCGAATCCGATCGCCTATACCGATGTGGTCGAGAGCCCTGTCACGCCGTTGCGGCATGCGCCCGGACTCAGCCTGAACTCCGACCGCGAACCGCCCGCCCAATATGCGCTATTCTCGGACGCCGGCAATATGTCCGCGTTGACCCGCTACAACGGCGATCCGGCCACGATTTCGTATCTGGACCAGACCACCTCCGCGCTCCCTTACCATTTGAACAAGCCGAGGCAACTGTTGATTCTGGGCGTCGGCGCGGGCAGCGATTTGTTGCAGGCCGAATGGTTCGGCGTTCCCTCGGTTTATGGAGTCGAACTGAACGGCCAGTTGATCGACTACATAAAAAACAGACACGATGCGTTCAGCGGCGGCATCTTCACGAATGAACGCCTTAGACTGCACATTGGCGAGGCGCGCGGTTTCGTCTCCGCCACAAAAGAGCGCTTCGACCTGATCCAGATCGCCTTGATGGACGCCTACGGTGCTTCGTCGGCCGGCCTGTACGCCTTGAGTGAAAACTATCTCTATACGGTGGAAGCGCTGCGCGAATATATCCGCCATCTGCAACCAGGCGGCTATCTGGCGTTGACCCGCTGGGCCAAAATGCCGCCGCGCGACGCGCTGAAGCTGTTCGCGACCGCCGCCGAGGCGCTGGAGCTGTCAGGGACCACCGAGCCTGGCCGGAACATGATC
Organism: Methylomicrobium sp. Wu6; assembly: GCF_035916875.1. Lineage (NCBI taxonomy): Bacteria > Pseudomonadati > Pseudomonadota > Gammaproteobacteria > Methylococcales > Methylococcaceae > Methylomicrobium > Methylomicrobium sp. Wu6. The sequence goes on along the minus strand of NZ_JAXUHN010000096.1, from coordinate 109,635 downwards.
TTGATCCGCGGCTGGCAGACCAGCACCCTGCTGGTCAAGAACGGCGAAGTCACACTTGCGGACATCGGCAAGCTCAAAACCTTTTGCGAGGACCGCAGTTTCGACATCGATTTTTACCCCGGCATAACCGAGACCGAGACCAATCGTTTCAACCAACTGCCGGAATCGTATTATTACCAGGGCGCAAGCCAGATCCTCGGCGTCGAACGCGCGGCCTATCTGGAGCGTTACAAATTCGCGATAGAGCCTTCGACCGACGACCGGCCTTATTTCTTTCAGTTTTTCAAATGGACGACCCTGCCTGAAATCCTGTCGCTGTATGGCCAGGGCGGCATCTCGCTGCTCGAGACCGGCTACATCATCCTGGTCGCCGGCGCGCTGCAGGCGCTGCTCGCGGCCATTCTGTTCATCGGCCTGCCGATGTGGCGTTGCCGGCAACGGCTTGGCCTGCCGGACTATTCGCCGCGCTTGTGGCGCGTGATCGGTTATTTTTTTCTGCTCGGCAATGCGTTTCTGTTCATCGAAATCGCTTTCATCCAGAAATTCATCCTGTTTCTGCATCATCCAGTGTATTCGGTCACCGTGGTGCTGTGCACGTTTCTGATTTCGGCCAGCCTCGGTAGCGCGGCGTCACGAAGGCTGCAAGACAATCGTCATGGGCATGTTGTGCCGATCGCCGGCATTGCGCTGCTGACGCTCTTCTACATTCTGTTCTTCAATAACCTGACCGGCGTATTTCTCTATCAGTCCGCGCCGGTCAAAATCGTGGTAACCGTGCTCCTGACCCTGCCTTTGGGATTTTTGATGGGCATGCCGTTTCCGCTCGGTCTGCAACGTGCGGCAACTTTGTCCCCGAGCTTGATCCCCTGGGCCTGGGGCGTCAACGGTTTCGCCTCGGTGATTAGCGCGAGTCTTGCGACTCTGATCGCGATTCACGGCGGTTTTAATGTGCTGATTTTGACGGCGGTTGGGTTTTATTTGGGCGCGGCGGTCTGCCTGCCGCGTATCGAGGAAGCGTCATAAAATCCTGATCGAGAATTTCGCTTTCCTTTTTTCTATTCATTGCTCCTTTATGCGCCGATCCTGTTCGCGGGCCGGGCTGCGCGCTGGCGCTGTAGTTATGCGTTCGTTCGCTGCCTTGACGTTGGATGCGGTGTCGAAAGCCGCCGCATGCTGCAACGGCCAATCCCGATAATTGAATACCTGTCCGTTTTCCCGCACCCGGGCGATGCTGTCCAGATCGATTTCCGCAAACACCCACTGGCTCGCATTCAATTCGCCGATCGCCAAGATGCCGTCGTCCGGAAAACCACGATCGACCGGCGTATAGATCGCCGCCGCGCCGATGTTCACATCGACCGCTTCCGACCAAGGCGCATGGCCGACTGTGGGCGACTGCACCACGTAGCACTGATTTTCGAGAGCCCGCGCCTGACAGCCGATGCGGACCCGGTTATAACCGGCCAGCGTGTCGGTGCAACTCGGCACCAGAATCAAATTCGCGCCCGCTTCGACCTGTTTTCTGGCCAGCATTGGAAATTCGCTGTCATAACAAATATTGATCGCAATGCGTCCGTAGTCGGTATCGAAGCACTTCAATTCAAGGCCGCGATTGATCAGCCATTGCTCGTTTTCAAAGCGGGTCATCATCAGTTTGTCCTGATAATCGAACTCGCCGTTCGGTGTAAACAGATAGGCGCGGTTGTGATAGATCTCGCCTTCGATCCGCACCGGAAACGTGCCCGCTTGGATATAGCAATGGTGTTTTTGCGCGAGTTCCCGGTTCAGTTCGATATAGTCGTCGAGCAAAGACTGCATCGCTGCCAGCTGCTTGCTCAGCGAGGAATAAACGTCTTGGCCGAACAGCGAAGCGAGCTCCATGCTGCCGTATTCCGGAAACAGCAGAATTTTTGCGCCCTGGTCTGCGGCCTCGCCGACCCAGCGTTCGATCTTTTGTCGGTAATTCTCCCAATTGTCGAGAAAACCGATGTCGTATTGCGCGGCGGCGATCTTAACTTTCATGTTTCAGCCAGAAGGTCATCGGTTTCGGGGTTTCTGCGTCATCGTCCAGGTCTTTCCAGAGATAAGTCGTCTTCAATTCGGGATGCTTCACATAGCCGCGTTTGTTCCAGAACTTGTCGAGCGGCACATAGTCGGCCGGCCGGCGCGGATGATCTACAGGCCGTTCGACGCAGCAGAAGGTGATGTGCTTGAAACCGCCCAGTTCCTGCGCATGCGCCTCGCGCTCCTCGAAAAAGCGCACGCCGATGCCGAGGCCACGGTAATTCTTGTCCAGCACCGATTCGCTGCAATAAAAAACCTCTTCCAGGTTATAACCGTTTTCGATGAAAGGCCGCTTCATCTCCTCTGTTTCGTATTGCATCGGGATCGCGGTCGACGCGCCGACGATCTTGTCACCGTCGAACGCAATAACGATCACGCTCTGCGTGCAATTCAGATAGGTTTGCAGGTATTTTTCCTCATATTCATAAGTGCCGTCGTACAGATACGGAAACTCACGGAACACCTGGATTCTCAGACGGGCCAGCTCCTTGATATAGGGTTCTATGGCCTTGCCGCTAAATCTTTCAATGCGAATATCTTTGGACATGAAATTGATTAAACGATGTGAAAAAGGCGCTATTTTACCAAAGCTTAGGAGGTCATGTGCGGTTTGTGCCGCATTCGGCGGACGAAACGATTTAATTGGCTTTTCAACAGCATTTCAATACTCGGGACGGGCGTTTCAAACGCCGCCAGGCCGAGAGGTTGCGCGCTTTTAAAACGCAACCTCTTTAAACGACGCATTCGGCGTCAACGTTGTCATTTTGATCAGTTGGGTCAGCTCAATCAGTTGTTTCTGTCCGTCATCGAGCAGCAAAAATTCCCGCTTTTCGGTCGTCGTAATCAGATCGATAGCGTTGCCTTCAAGGCTTTGGCCGTCCTTTAATTCGAGTTTGACCCGGTAACCATACATGCAGGCGATTTCGAGGTAATCGTGCAGTTCGCAGGCGATGAGTTTGCATTGCGTCATGATTGTGACCGTTCAATGTTGCTATGAATGCCGACATCGTAGCGTTGTAGGGGGAATGTCGGCAACGGATTTTGGCAATGACTTCGAAAGTCGCTGAGTCGCAAGACATTGCTCCGCACAGTTGCCACTGCCATGCGGCGATCGATCCGCGGTTTGGGGCGTCTTATGGCGCCCCAAACCGCAGCTATTTTACCGAAGATTGATATTAATAAGGCCGAGGCTGTTTGACCGGGACCGGCTTGGCGATCCGAGCCTTGACAGTCAGTTCGCCGCCTTCGCGCAGAATATTGAGAGTGACCATGTCGCCGACCTGCATTAGCGCTATGTGATTGTGCAACTTGGTGGCGGAGTCCACGGCTTGGCCATTCACCGCGATCACGACATCGCCTCTTTGCAGCCCCGCGTTTTCGGCTGGCGAACCCGGAACGATGCCGGCGATCACCGCGCCATGCTGCTGTTTGATCCCGAACGCACTGGCCAGGTCAGGCGTCAGATTTTGTATCTGAATGCCGAGTTGGCCGCGTTGAATCTTGCCGAACTGAATGATTTGGTTGACGACCTGATTGGCCATGTTGATCGGAATCGCGAAGCCGATGCCAACATTACCGCCGCTGGGGCCGACGATCGCGGTATTGATGCCGATCAGTTCACCTTGTAGATTGACCAGGGCGCCGCCGGAGTTGCCGGGGTTGATCGAGGCGTCGGTCTGGATGAAGTCTTCATAGCCTTCGATGCCCAAGCTGCTGCGGCCCAAGGCGCTGACAATTCCTGAAGTTACGGTTTGGCCAAGGCCGAAAGGGCTGCCGATTGCGACCACGAAATCGCCGACCTGTAAGCCATCCGAATTGCCTTTCGGCAGTTCGACCAGATTGCCGCCGGGTATCTGGATCAGTGCCACATCCGTGCCCGGATCGCTGCCGACCAGCTTGGCTTCCAGATTGCGCCCATCCTGCAAGGTGACGGTGATCTTGTCGGCTTTGTCGATCACATGATTGTTCGTGATGATATAGCCCTTAGCCGCATCGATGATCACGCCCGAGCCCAGACTCTGTCCTTCGCGTTCCATCGGCATGTTCGGAGGAATATCGAAGAAACGCCGGAAGAAAGGATCGCGCAGCAACGGATTTTCTTCGTAGCGTATCCGCGTCCGAGTTGAAATGTTCACGACGCCCGGCACGACTTTTTTGAGCATTTCGGGTAGGGGATTGTTCGCCAGCGGCAAAAACGCGCCTGCCTGCAGCGGTGTTCCGGCGGCCAGCAGGGATAAGAGCAACAGGGCTTGGAAAAATCGGGGCATGGTCTTTTTCATATTCGCTCCGTAATAAAAATCAAGGGATTACCGAAGTTAGGGCGGAAAGTAAATTGTCACGAAACCTTCGACCATAATTTTTGCGAAAAGTCGTCAAGAGCAAGACGATCGCTATGTGTTATCAAGCTTGTCTGTTTTTTGCGACAATTGCACAATAATTGCGCGACAATTGCAAAAAATCCAACAAAAATCCTTGTTTTAGTGCATAAACAGCCTTTTTTACCTTCTTTTTCAAGCCATCTCTTAGATCATACGATTTTCCGTAAGGTATTCCGGATGCCCAGCCGCCATTCTTCTGTGTATTTAAAACCCTATAAAAATCAATGTCCCATGCGCTTTTCAAGCGGTTTGCGGCTGCTTGCCGGTCGCCTTGTGGGTAAAGCCGATGTGATTTTGTTGCCTGATAAGCAGGTTTGGCATCAAAAATGCTTCCTATGAATTGTACTCTAGGGATAGGGTTGTTATTTCTCTCCTCCAATGTTGTTACGGATATAGGCGCTTATCCCTCCGGGATAGGCGCTCTTTTTTTATCAGGAGTATTGAAAAAAAATTTTTCTCCGCGGCAAGCTCAAATCGTCAACACGATTTTCCCTTGCGTATGTCCCTCTTCGATCTTTTCGTGTGCGATGGAGGCGTCTGCGAGCGGCAATTGCTCGCCGACATGAACCCGCAAGCGCCCCTGATCGAACCAGGCTGCGCACTGATCCAGAATGGCTACATGTTTGTCCCGTGCTTCGTGCAAATCCCGCAGCATCGGGGTCAGCATCAGCTCGAAGCCGATCAGCAAATTGCGCATTCGGGCTTCGGCCCAGTTCAACTCGCCAGGGTCGAGGATGGTGACTAGGCGGCCGAAATGCGCGGTGACTGGGATACTTTGCTCAAATACAGACGGTCCTACTGTATCGAAAACGAGATCGCAACCCTTTCCGTCGGTCAATTTATTGACGCTATCCGCAAAACTCTTTATTCGGTAATCGATCACCTCGTCCGCGCCCAGCGTTTTGACGAATTCGGCCTTTTGTTCCGAACTGACCGTGGTAATCACGCGCGCACCTTTAAGTTTCGCCAGTTGAATTGCGATATGACCGACGCCACCCGCGCCGGCATGAATCAGTACAGTCTGGCCTGCTTGCAAGCCACCGCGGTCAAAGAGTGCGCCCCAGGCGGTAATCAACACCAGCGGGGAGGCGGCCGCCTCGGCGAACGACAACGCTGTCGGCATCGAACTGGCCCAGCGTTGATCCACTACCGTATAGTCGGCATAGTTGCCTTGTTCGCGGCCGAGTCCGCCGTGGCAGAACCAGACCTTGTCGCCGGGTTTGAAACGGTCAACCGCAGCGCCGACCGCCACGACCTCGCCCGCGCCGTCGCAGCCGAGTACCGCCGGCAGCGGATTCGGAAAAAAAACGCCCCTGCGGCGGACTTTTGTGTCGATCGGATTGACGCCGGCCGCATGCAGTTTGACCCTGATGTCGGTCGGCGAGGCAATTTGCGGTTCGTCGATGTCACGGAGCGACAAGACTTCGGGGCCGCCGGCGGCGGTCATAAGGATGGCTTTCATAGGAATACCTGTGATGAAATGAATGAACGAAACGGATCGCCATTATATCGGGCCTTGACGGTAATCCTGAATTCGACCATCAATATCCGAATAGCGATGCGCCGGTTTCTATCGGGGATCGCCAATAAACCGCCGGGAATTGCTAAAACAACTTCTTTGAAACTTCTCATTTGTTATACTATGCGCCTTTTAAGACGAGGTCTGATGGCTCCGCTATCTGTTGAGGCGGTTTTGCAAATAGGGACGGAACCTTGGACGCGTGTCCCTGAAATGTATCAATTTCAATCGCAACGAATTCAAATACTACTCGCTAGAACAGGAACATAGAATGGCTAACAATTTAATTTCAGAAATTACCGGACAGAACGACATCGATCCGGCTGAAACGAGGGAGTGGATTGAAGCCTTGCAGGCCGTTTTGGAAAAAGACGGCAACGAACGCGCGCATTTTCTGATCGAACAATTGGTCGCGGTCGCGCGTCATTGCGGCTTTGATGTGCCGTTCAGCGCAAATACCGCCTATCTGAATACCATTCCGGTTTCAAGACAGGCCAAATATCCCGGCGATCAGGACATCGAGCAAAAAATTCGCGCTTATGTGCGCTGGAATGCAATGATGATGGTGCTTCGGGCGAACAAGCATACCAACGTCGGCGGCCATATCGCGAGTTTCGCGTCCGCGGCAACCTTATATGAAGTCGGTTACAATCATTTCTGGCGCGCGCCGTCCGATCAGCATGACGGCGATCTGATATTTACTCAGGGCCATTTGACGCCGGGCGATTATGCACGAGCGTTTTTATTGGGCCGACTGACCGAGGAGCAACTTGATGGTTTCCGTCAGGAAGTCGGCGGCAGTGGTTTGTCATCCTATCCGCATCCATGGCTGATGCCGAATTTCTGGCAATTCCCGACCGTATCGATGGGCTTAGGCCCGATCATGGCGATTTATCAGGCGCGCTTCATGCGCTATCTGCAGGGACGTGGTTTGGCCGATACGAACGGGCGCAAGGTCTGGAGCTTCCTAGGCGACGGCGAAACCGATGAGCCGGAATCGCTCGGCGCGATCGGTTTGGCCGGACGCGAAAAACTCGACAACTTGATCTTTGTGGTCAACTGCAACCTGCAGCGGTTGGACGGTCCCGTGCGCGGCAACGGCAAGATCATTCAGGAACTCGAAAGCGAATTCCGCGGCGCCGGTTGGAACGTGATCAAGGTCGTCTGGGGGCAGCGCTGGGATACCCTGTTGGCACGCGACACCGAAGGACTGCTCGCGAAACGGATGATGGAATGCGTCGACGGCGATTATCAGACCTTCAAGGCGAAGGATGGTGCCTATGTGCGCGAGTATTTCTTTAATACCCCGGAATTGAAAGCGATGGTCGCCGACTGGTCCGACCGCGACATTTGGGAATTGAACCGCGGTGGCCATGATTCGGTGAAGGTTTTTGCGGCATTCCACGCGGCGGTCAACCACGAAGGCCAGCCGACCGTGATTCTTGCGAAAACGATCAAGGGCTACGGCATGGGCGAGTCCGGCCAGGCCCAAAACATCACCCACCAGCAAAAGAAAATGAGCGAAAGCTCACTCAGCCATTTCCGCGACCGCTACAACCTGCCGGTCAGCGACGAACAATTCCATAAACTGCCGTATATCAAGTTTCCGGAAGGTTCGAAAGAGTTTGAATATATGCAGCAGCGCCGCGTCGAACTGGGCGGACATCTGCCCGCTCGTCGCGCAAAGTCTTATGCGCTGGATGTGCCGGTGCTGAGCGATTTCAAGGGGCTGTTGGAGGCGACCGGCGAAGGCCGCGAGATTTCGACCACGATGGCGTTTGTCAGGCTGTTGAACATTCTCGCGAAAGACAAGAACATCGGTAAACGCATCGTGCCGATCGTGCCTGACGAGTCCAGAACCTTCGGTATGGAAGGCATGTTCCGTCAACTCGGCATCTGGTCGCAGGTCGGCCAGCTGTACACGCCGCAGGACGCCGATCAATTGATGTTCTACAAAGAAGACAAGCACGGCCAGGTATTGCAGGAAGGCATCAACGAGGCGGGCGGCATCTGCGACTGGATCGCGGCGGGCACGTCCTATTCGACGCACAATGTGCCGATGATTCCGTTCTTTATTTACTATTCGATGTTCGGCTTCCAGCGCGTCGGCGATCTGATTTGGGCGGCCGCCGACCAGCGCACGCGGGGCTTCCTGATGGGCGGCACCGCCGGACGGACCACGCTGAACGGCGAGGGTCTCCAGCACGAAGATGGCCACAGCCATCTGATGTCCGCGACCGTGCCGAACTGCATCAGTTACGACCCGACCTATGCCTATGAATTGGCGGTGATCATTCAGGACGGCCTCAGACGAATGTATGTGAACCAGGAAGATATCTTCTATTACATCACCGTGATGAACGAAAACTACGCACATCCGGCGATGCCGAAGGGCATCGAGCTGGATATTCTGAAAGGGATGTATTGCTTCCGCCAGGGCGCGAAAAAGAAAGGACCTCGGGTGCAATTGCTCGGTTCCGGCGTGATCTTCCGTGAAGTCGAGGCGGCGGCCGATCTGTTGCGCAACGATTGGGGCATCGAGTCCGATCTGTGGAGTTGTCCGAGCTTTACCGAGCTGGCGCGCGATGGCCGCGAAGCGGAACGCTGGAGCCGTCTGCATCCGACCGAACCGTCCAAGGTGCCGCATGTGTCGAATTGCCTTGCGAATCAGCAGGGACCGGTGATCGCCGCCTCCGATTACAACCGTGCGTTTGCCGATCAGATTCGACCTTATATCGCCGCGCCTTATACCGTGCTGGGCACCGACGGTTTCGGCCGTTCGGACACGCGCGAAAATCTGCGCCGTTTCTTCGAGGTCGACCGCTTCCATGTGACGACCGCGGCATTGAAGAGCCTCGCGGATTCCGGACAGTTCGATGCGGCGAAGGTGGAAGTCGCGATCGCCAAATACGGCATCGATCCCGAGATCAAAGCGCCCTGGTTAGTTTAAGTGGAAGGAAGAAGATGACGAATTTGGTTGAAATTAGAGTACCCGATGTCGGCAATGTCGCTGATATCGATGTGGTCGAGGTATTGATCAAGCCGGGCGATGTAGTGGTGCTGGAACAAACGGTCGCTTCTCTCGAAACCGATAAAGCCAGCATGGATTTGCCGTCGAGCGCGGCGGGTACGATTCAGGAAGTCTTTATCAAGCGTGGCGACAAGGTTTCCGAAGGCACCCTGATTGCGACGGTGGCCGCAGAGGCGGGTGCTCCGGCTGTGGTGAAGACTGAAGCGCCGCAAGCGCAGCCGGAGCCGGAAGTGAAGTCAGATGATAAGCCGAAAGTCGAAAAAGCGCCTGAGCCCGCACCGGTCGCTCAGAACGCTCCTGCACCGGCGATTGTTCCAGAATCCGGCGCCGCGCTGATCGCGCATGCCTCGCCGTCCGTGCGCCTGTTTGCGCGTGAGTTGGGCGTCGATATCGCGAAAGTTGTCGCTGGCACCGGCCGCAAAGGGCGCATTTTAAAAGAAGACGTGAAGGCCTATGTCAAAAAGGCGCTGATCGAACCCACGGTGGCGGTCGGCGGCGGCATTCCGGCAATTCCGGCAGTCGATTTCTCGCCATATGGCGAAACCGAAACGGTCAAACTGAGCAAAATCAAGCGCTTGACCGGTCAAAACCTGAGCCGCGTCTGGCTGAATCTGCCGATGGTGACTTATCATGACGAGGCGGACATCACCGACCTGGAAGCGTTTCGCAATCAGATCAATGCCGAGAAGAAAAACGGCGAGGTCAAAATCACCGGCCTGATGTTCATCATCAAGGCGGTAGTCGCGGCGATGCAGCAGTTCCCCAGTTTCAACGCTTCTTTGTCGAGCGACGGCGAGAGCCTGATTCTGAAGAAATATTACAATATCGGCATTGCGGTCGATACCCCGAACGGATTAGTCGTGCCGGTCTTGCGCAACGTCGATACGAAAAGCATCAATCAACTGGCTGCCGAACTGGCCGAGAAAAGCGAGAAGGCGCGCCAGGGCAAGCTGATGCCGGGCGATATGCAGGGTGGCTGTATGAGTATTTCGAGCCTCGGCGGCATCGGCGGCACCGCATTCACGCCGATAGTGAATGCGCCGGAAGTCGCGATTCTCGGGGTAACCCGCGCGAAGATGCAGCCGGTCTGGAACGGCGGCGAATTTGTTCCTCGGTTAATGCTGCCGCTCGATTTGACCTATGATCACCGCGTGATCGACGGTGCCGAAGGCGCGCGCTTCATGGCTGCGATCAAAACCTATCTCGGCGATCTTCGCCGTCTGTTACTTTAAAGAAACCCGGAGACTCATCGCGATATGAACGGCGCAACATTGCATTCGGAAGTTTTGGTTTTAGGCGGTGGTCCCGGTGGCTATACCGCGGCGTTTCGCGCGGCCGATCTCGGCAAGCAGGTCACATTGGTCGAACGTTATCCGGTATTGGGCGGCGTCTGTCTGAATGTCGGCTGTATTCCGTCGAAGGCGCTGCTGCACATGGCGCAGTTGATCCATGAAGCGGAAGAGGTGCGGAGTCACGGTTTGAGCTTCGGCAAACCCGAAATCGACATCGACAAGATCCGCGCCTGGAAAGCGAGTGTCAGCAAGTCTCTAAACGATGGTCTGGCGGGATTGGTCAAGCAGCGCAAAGTCAATCTCGTGCAAGGCACGGGCCGTTTTACCTCGCCAAATTCGGTCGAGGTCGACACACCCGAAGGCACCAAGACGATCACCTTCGATCAGGCGATCATCGCGGCCGGTTCGCATCCGACTCAAATTCCGACGTTTCCGAATGACGACGAACGTTTATGGAATTCGACCGATGCGCTGGAACTGAAGCAGGTTCCGAAGAAGCTGCTGATCGTCGGTGGCGGCATCATCGGTCTCGAAATGGCGACCGTCTATCATGCATTCGGTTCGGAAATCAGCGTGGTCGAATTGATGGATCAGATCATTCCGGGCTGCGACAAGGATCTGGTGACTCCATTACTGCGCCGGATCAAGAAACAATACAAAAACATCTGGCTCGAAACGCGGGTCACCGCGATCGAGCCTCAGGACGACGGACTGAAAGTCTCGTTCGAAGGCAAGGGCGCGCCCGACTCGGAGGTTTTCGATGCCGTGCTGGTCGCGGTCGGACGACGGCCGAACGGCAAGCTGATCGGCGCGGAAGCGGCCGGCATCACGGTCAATGACCAGGGTTTCATTCCGGTCGACAGGCAGCAGCGCACGAATGTCGCGAATATCTTCGCGATCGGCGACATCGTCGGCAATCCGATGCTGGCTCATAAAGCCGCACACGAAGGTAAGGTCGCGGCCGAAGTCGCGGCAGGCCATAAAGCCGGATTCGATGCGTTGACCATTCCTTCGGTCGCGTATACCGATCCTGAAATTGCCTGGATGGGACTCAGCGAAAATCAGGCCAAGGCGCAAGGGCTCGATTATGACAAAGCGGTGTTTCCGTGGGCTGCGAGCGGCCGCTCATTGAGCCTCGGTCGTAAGGAAGGCGTCACCAAGATCCTTTGCGACAAGGAAACCGGTCGGCTACTCGGTGCGGGCATGGTCGGTCCGAATGCGGGCGAGTTGATTGCGGAAGCGGTATTGGCGCTCGAGATGGGTGCTGACGCAGACGACATCGCGTTGACGATACATCCGCATCCGACCTTGTCCGAAACGCTCGGCTTTGCGGCCGAAATGATCAACGGCACGATTACCGATCTTTATATCAAAAAAGGCTAATATTCTTTTTGTAGGGTATGCATTTATGTCCGAGAGGGTATTGCGTACCTTTATTAGCCCTGATGTCGGGTTATACGCTAACCCGACCTGCGTTTCGATAAGCAAACGATTTAAAATTGTCATTTGCCGCAGGCGAATTGCACTATAATTTGGCCGACCATCAGAGTCGGTCGATGATGGTTTTCCCGAGTTGGCGTCGTCAACACAAACCAGACGATCCTTCCCAATCCTCTCTCCCAACAAATGCACTTACTATAAAATACTTTCGAGTATCTTGATGAAAAGAACACTAACGATTTTGCTAACGTTGACTGTGCTCGTTCTGGTTAATTTCAATATCTGGAGCTACATCAACAACCCGTTGCAGTTGAAATCATGGACCAAAACGACCATGGGGGTGACTTTCGATCCACGACGGAAAGAATATACCCAGAAAAACGGTCAATTTCCGACCGAGGCCGAGATTGATCAGGACTTGGCCTTGCTCGAAAACAAGGTCCATGCGGTGCGTACCTACAGTGTGTTGAATGGTTTGCACAAAATACCCGAACTGGCCGCCAAGCATAATCTGAATACGACGGTCGGCGCCTGGATCGACGGCGATCTCGAAAAAAATCGTCAGGAAATAGAGACCTTGCTGCAGGTCAGCAATCAAAACAATAATAAAATCGTCCGAGTGATGGTCGGCAACGAGGTATTGTTCCGAAATGACATTTCGACGCAGCAACTGATCGACTATATCCGCGAAGTCAAGAAGCGCACTTGGCGTCCGGTCAGCACCTCGGAAACTTTCGACATTTGGTTGAAGCATCCCGAATTGGTGGCCGAGGTCGATTTCATCGGTGCGCATATTCTGCCGTATTGGAACGGCATCGCGGTCGAGGATGCGGTCGATTTTGTGTTTGAAAAATATCAAGAACTGAAGCAGGCCTATCCCGATAAACCGATCGTGATTACCGAAGTCGGCTGGCCATCGGACGGTCAGCCGTACAAACACGCGACAGCCTCGCGCACTAATCAGGCATTCTTTTTGCGGGAGTTTTTGAATCGCGCCGCCGAGCAAAAGATCCCTTACTATATCGTTGAAGCGTTCGATCAGCCGTGGAAGATGGAAATCGAAGGCTCGGCCGGTGCATATTGGGGTATCTTCAATGCCGACCGCCAGCCGAAATATCCGATGGACGGCGCGGTATTGGCCTTGCCCGGCTGGAAACACTGGGCGACTGCCGCCGCGGGGGTCAGCGCGGTGCTGATGGGTCTGTTTTTGTTTACGCGCCGAACGTTGGCATTGCCTGGCATCGTGTTTTTCGGCCTCATTACTAACCTGGCCGCGTCGTTCGTTTTTTGGACCCTATCGATCGGCGCGCAACAATATCAAAATGAATTGACGATCGCGTTCTGGATTTTGCTGATCCTGATGCAGATATTGGCGTTGACGATTCTGTTGATCGAAACGATGGAAATCGTCGAAGTCGTCTGGCACCGCCGCACCACGCGCAGTTTCCAGCCGCTGACGCCGTCGCCGGATTTCCGCTATCCGAAGGTGTCTATCCATCTGCCGATTCACAACGAGCCGCCGATGATGGTGCGGAAAACGTTGGAGGCGTTGAACAAGCTCGATTATCCGCATTTCGAAGTGCTGGTGATGGACAACAACACCAAGGACCCCGAAGTGTGGGAGCCGGTGCGCGACGACTGCGAACGGCTGGGGGAGAAATTTCGCTTTTTCCATCTCGAAAACTGGCCCGGTTTTAAGGCCGGCGCGATCAACCACGCGCTTGAACAGACGGCGCCGGATGCCGAAATTATTGCGGTGATCGACAGCGATTATATTTTGTCCCCGGACTGGCTCAAATGCATGGTGCCTTATTTCGATAATGAAAACGTCGGTTTCGTGCAGTCGCCTCAGGATTACCGCGACAGCCATGTGAATATGTTCAAACGTTTCTGTTACTGGGAATATGCCGGATTTTTCAATATCGGCATGGTGCAGCGGAATGAATACAATGCAATCATCCAGCACGGCACGATGACGATGGTGCGTAAATCGGCGCTTTTCGAAGTCGGCAAATGGTCCGAATGGTGTATCTGCGAGGACAGCGAGTTGGGTCTGCGCCTTTACGAAGCAGGCTACGATTCGGTCTATGTAAAGGATTCGTTCGGCCGCGGCCTGATGCCTGATACGATGTCCGGATATATGACACAGCGTTTCCGCTGGGTTTACGGCGCGATGCAGATCATCAAGGCGCATTGGAAGAGTTTCACGCCGACCAAAAAGTCGCCGCTGACGTCGGCCCAGCGCTATTATTTTGTCGCCGGCTGGCTGCCGTGGTTTTCTGATGCATTGGCTCTGATTTTTACCTGCGCCAGTTTGATTTTGACGGGTGTCATTTTCCTCGATCCGATTCACAGCGAATTGCCGGTCAATGCGTTCCTGCTGCCGACGATCGGGTTGTTTACCTTTAAAATTTTGCGTAGTCTGTGGCTCTATCAGGCCAAGGTGCCGTGCTCGATTTGGGAGTCGATCGGCGCTTCGTTGTCCGGTCTGTCGCTGACCCATACGGTCGCACGGGGCGTTTGGCAGGGTATGTTCGTTCCGGGCAAGCCGTTCATGCGCACGCCGAAATACGAAAAGCAGGGGCCGTTGTTCGCGGGTCTGATGGTGGTCCGTCAGGAGTTGTTTCTGCTGTTATTGCTGATCGCGGGAGTCGTCGGGATGAACTCGTTGGAACATTTCGACAATATGAGCGGGAAGCTGTGGATGGGTGTGCTCTCGGTGCAGGCAGTGCCGTATATGGCCACCGTGATCACGCTGTTAATGAGTATTTTGCCGCATTACCGGAAAAAATCGGCGCTGACAATCGAAGAGATCGACGACGAATCGATTTGACGTAAACCAGCCTGAATGTAGCCCGGGTGCAGCGAAGCGGATCCGGGCTACTCGCTTATCCCACCTGTAATAACCCCGTATGACGATCATCAAGCAAGACGATTTCATCCAAAGCATCGCCGATGCATTGCAGTATATCTCCTATTACCACCCAGTCGATTTCATCCAGGCGCTTGATGCAGCCTATCGGAAGGAGAAGAACCCTGCCGCGAAGGATGCGATGGCGCAGATCCTGATCAACTCCAGAATGTGCGCGGAAGGCCGACGGCCGATCTGCCAGGATACCGGCATCGTGACGGTATTTTTGAAGATCGGCATGCAGGTGAGCTGGGATGCGGAGATCAGCGTCGCCGACATGGTCAATGAAGGTGTCCGGCGCGCCTATTCGCATCCCGACAATGTCTTGCGCGCATCGATTCTGAGGGATCCTGCCGGCAAGCGGGTCAACACGAAAGATAACACCCCGGCGGTGATCCATATGGAAGTCGTGCCGGGCGACAAGGTCGAAGTGAATGTCGCGGCGAAAGGCGGCGGCTCGGAAGCGAAAGCCAAATTTGCGATGCTGAATCCGTCCGACAGCATAGCCGACTGGGTGCTCAAAACAGTGCCGACGATGGGCGCCGGCTGGTGTCCGCCCGGCATTCTCGGCATCGGCATCGGCGGCACCGCCGAAAAAGCGATGCTGCTGGCCAAACAGGCCTGCATGGAATCGGTCGACATTCAGGAACTGATCGAGAGAGGTCCTCACGATGCGCTCGAAGAACTGAGGCTCGAACTGTATCAAAGCGTCAATGCGCTCGGCATCGGCGCGCAGGGCTTAGGCGGCCTGACCACCGTGCTCGATGTCAAAATCCTCGATTATCCGACGCATGCGGCGAATCTGCCAATTGCGATGATTCCGAACTGCGCCGCGACCCGGCATGCGCATTTCGTACTGGATGGCACAGGTCCGGCCGAACTGGCCCCTCCGAGTCTGGATGACTGGCCGGCAATCAGCCGGGAAGGCGCGCCGGCGAAGCGTGTCGACCTCGATACGGTCACCCGTGCCGAGGCGGCAAGCTGGCAGCCGGGCGATACCTTGTTGGTCAGCGGCACCTTGCTGACCGGTCGCGATGCGGCGCACAAGCGCCTGGCCGACCTGATCCGGCGCGGCGAAGCCTTGCCGGAAGGCGTCGATTTCGAGAACAAGTTCATCTACTACGTCGGGCCGGTCGATCCGGTACGCGATGAAGTGGTCGGCCCCGCGGGACCGACGACCGCGACCCGGATGGACAAATTTACCGAGACTATGCTGGCTCATACCGGTTTGCTCGGCATGATCGGCAAGGCCGAGCGCGGTCCCGAAGCAATCGCCGCTATCAAAAAACATCAGGCGGTCTATCTGATGGCGGTCGGCGGAGCGGCGTATCTGGTTTCGAAAGCGATCCGCAAGTCCCGTGTAGTCGCTTTCGAGGATTTGGGCATGGAAGCGATCCATGAATTCGTCGTCGAAGACATGCCGGTCACCGTCGCGGTCGACAGCCGAGGTATTTCGGTGCACGAAACCGCGCCGGTCATCTGGCGGAAAAAGATCGCCGATATCGAGGTCCTGTCATCATGAGTCCGCTTTCGGTATAATTACGACTATTTTTAACCAGGAAATTTAAGGCGCTATGTCGGAAATCAAAAAAGTGGTATTGGCTTATTCCGGGGGCTTGGACACCTCGGTGATTCTCAAATGGCTGCGGGAAGTCTATGACTGTGAAGTCGTCACTTTCACGGCCGATTTGGGGCAGGGCGAGGAGGTCGAGCCCGCGCGCGCGAAAGCGCAGTCCATGGGCATCAAGGAAATCTATATCGATGACCTGCGCGAAGAATTCGCTCGCGATTTCGTGTTCCCGATGTTCCGCGCCAATGCGATTTATGAAGGCGAATACCTGCTCGGCACCTCGATCGCGCGGCCATTGATCGCGAAACGGCTGATCGAAATCGCGAATGAAACCGGCGCGGACGCGATCTCGCACGGAGCGACCGGCAAGGGCAACGATCAGGTGCGTTTTGAGTTGGGCGCTTACGCATTGCGTCCCAACATCCATATCATCGCGCCATGGCGCGAATGGCAATTGACTTCGCGGCAAACCTTGCTCGACTATGCCGAAAAACATGGCATTCCGGTCGAAATGAAAAAAGGCAAGGCATCGCCGTATTCGATGGATGCCAATTTGCTGCATATTTCCTATGAAGGACGCATTCTCGAAGACCCTTGGGCAGAGCCGGAAGAAGACATGTGGCGCTGGACCGTGTCGCCTGAAGCCGCACCCGATAAGCCGACCTATCTGGAGTTGACCTACAAACAGGGCGACATCGTTGCGATTGACGATGTGCCGCATTCTCCCGCCCAGGTGATGGAGAAGCTGAACAAGATTGCCGGCGAGAACGGCATCGGCCGTCTTGACATCGTCGAAAACCGCTATGTAGGAATGAAGTCGAGAGGCTGCTACGAAACGCCGGCCGGCACCGTGATGTTGAGAGCGCACCGCGCCATCGAGTCG
This sequence comes from Methylomicrobium sp. Wu6, assembly GCF_035916875.1. Taxonomy (NCBI): domain Bacteria; kingdom Pseudomonadati; phylum Pseudomonadota; class Gammaproteobacteria; order Methylococcales; family Methylococcaceae; genus Methylomicrobium; species Methylomicrobium sp. Wu6. The sequence continues at coordinate 92,547 of NZ_JAXUHN010000096.1, read as the reverse complement.
TTGACATTGGACCGAGAAGTCGCGCATTTAAAGGACGAATTGATGCCGCGTTATGCGTCGCTGATTTATAACGGCTACTGGTGGAGCCCTGAGCGCCTTATGCTGCAGCAAATGATCGATTCGTCGCAAGTCAATGTGAACGGCAAGGTCAGGGTCAAATTGTACAAAGGTAATGTGACCGTGGTCGGCCGGCGTTCGGATAGCGACAGCCTATTCGACGAAAGCATTGCGACGTTCGAGGACGACGGCGGCGCTTACAATCAAAAAGATGCCGAAGGTTTCATCAAGCTGAACGCGCTCAGGATGCGCATTGCGGCGGCAAAACAATTGCGCTGATACGCAAAAATAAAATGCGGCAATGATCGATTAGCTTGTATAATTCTTTCCGAGTCATGGCATTACGATCTTTTGACAATAATAAAAAATGGGGCCGGGCGTTTAAGGGGGCTGTATCGTCCGGTTCAAGAGGCGTTAATTGATGAGCGAAAATCAAGAATTTCATTCACAAATCATTGAGGTGCGGGGGAAACTGCAAAGCGTTCCTTCGGCTCAGGCATTGGTCAAGGCTAATCGGTTTTTGCTGCTGGCTGTTATCGTATTAACGGTGTTGGTCGCGGTTCTCGGCTATTTCGTGGTGCCTCCGCATCAGTCCACGGCCTATCTGAAAAAACAGCAGAGCGCGGCGAATGCCGTTGAAGGCAATTCTGTCCTGAGTACCGAGGTGAATGCGTTAAAAGGGCAGGTGATTGGTCTGGTTAGTGGTTCGATCGAAAGCAAACTCAGAATGCTCGAAGACAGTATCCGGATGGGTGCCGCAGCCAATTCGTTGGGTACCATCGAGGATTTAAAAAACGACGTCAAAGTGTTGCGCTCCTATTCGGAGCCGTCTCCGAAGGTCCGGAATGCTGCGCAGGCCGAGAGCAATCAACAGGTGCTGCAAGAGATGTCGCAGTTGAAACGGCTGATCTATGTCAGCTTAGCGTCCTGCGGCTTGATGCTTGCGGCGATCGCCAGCATCTGGTTTAAAAACCTGAATGTATTGACTTACAAACAAACGATAAAGAATTATTTGCGCAAACAGTAATCGGTTATTGGGTAAAATAAAAAGCCGCACTCACCTTCAGGTGATGCGGCTTTTTTATTGCAATGGGCTTGCGTAATAGAAGATATTACGTAAAATCACTGCTGCTTAAAGCAGGGTGTGATGAAACACCCTGCTAAGCGCGGAGGCTTATTTGTTTTTCAGATATTCGTACAAGTCATCAACCGCCAGTTCTTCGGTCAGGCCTGCTTTTTTAACAGCTGCGTTTTTCATAATCTCATCCAGCGCTTTCGGCATGCCGCCTTTGCCTTCGCGCAGGACTTGTTCAAATTTTGCTCTGTCCAGGGTGCCGGCTTTAATCAAAGCGGGCAATTGTGGATTCGAAGCGATATCGTGGCAAGTGCCGCAACCACGGCCAAAGGCGCGCTCATAGATTTTTTTGCCGATTTCGTTAGCTTCGCTGGAGAAGGCTTGTCCGCTCAATGTGATCAAAGCGATTCCCGCGAATGTGGCTAATGATTTTTTCATGTTGACCTCTCTTGATGGTGAAAGGACTGCGGAACAGTCCGATTAATAGTTAAACTCGCTAAGGATAAGGAATTTAACAGGAAATTTCAATTCTTATTCTTTTCGATCGCCGCCAATCAGTTATGCATCATTATCGTCGCGGACAATGAATACAGGCTGAATTGAACTTGGGTTATTATCGCAAGGATTGCTGATCAGGGCTAGCGTTTCGCGTGAAAATCCGCTGATTTACGTAGGTCATAAGACCGGCAGCGTCCGTCATGTTGTCTTGAACCATTCCAGCTTGCTGTGCAGGCTCACGACGGTGCCGATGATAATCAGCGTGGGCGCCTTGATTCGTTCATCGGCGACTTGGGCCGGCAGTGTTGCGAGCGTGCCGGTAATCACTCGCTGATGATTTGTGGTGCCTTGCTGAACCAACGCGATCGGCAGGTCTTTCGGGCTGCCGTGCGCGATCAGCGCTGCGCAAATCTGTTCCAATCCGATCAGGCCCATGTAGATCACGACCGTTTGGTTCGGCGCGGCCAGTTGCGTCCAGTTCAGATTGACCGTGCCGTCTTTCAGATGGCCGGTCACGAACGTGCAGGATTGTGCATGATCGCGGTGTGTCAGCGGAATACCCGCATAGGTCGCACAACCGGAGGCGGCGGTGATGCCGGGCACGACCTGGAAAGGGATACCTTGCTGCATCAGGGTTTCGATTTCCTCGCCGCCGCGGCCGAAGATGAACGGATCGCCGCCTTTGACTCGCGCGACGCGCTTGCCGGCTTTGGCGAGATCGGCCAGCAATACATTGATCGATTCCTGGGGCAGGGTATGATCGTCGCGCTGTTTGCCGACATAAATCCTTTCCGCATCACGCCGTGCCAGATCGAGAATTTTCGGCGTGACCAGGCGGTCATAAACAATCACATCGGCCTGCTGCATCAACCGCAACGCGCGGAAGGTCAATAAATCGGGCGCGCCGGGTCCGGCGCCGATCAGATAGACTTCCCCTCTATGTTGATTGGGATCGGTCTGCGCCAGGCCAGCTAGGAGATGCTGCTCGGCTTCTTCGTCCTTGCCCGCATAGACCAGTTCGGCGGTTCGTCCTTGCAGCTGGTTTTCCCAGAATATCCGCCGCAGTGCGGGCTGTTTAATCGCTTCTTTGACCTTGTCCCGGTATTTTTCGGCAAGCTTTGCAAGGCGTCCGTAACTCGGCGGTACGACGCTTTCGATTTTAGCCCTGAGCAGTCGAGCCAGCACCGGCGAGGCACCGCCCGAGGAGACGGCGGCTATTATCGGCGACCGGTCGATGATCGCCGGAAAGATGAAGCTGCATAAGGCCGGGTTATCGACTACGTTCACCAGAATGTTGCGCTCATGCGCCAGGCGGGAGACCCATCGATTGGTTTCGCCGTCATTGGTCGCCGACACGACCAGGCGAAAATCGCCCAAATCCTCGGCGGCAAAGCGCTTGTTCAGCAAGGTTAATGGTTGGCTGGTTTTGATCGAGGAGACGCTGCTGCTGAGTTCCTCGGCGACCACGGTGATGAGGGCCCCGGCCCGGGACAACAGCTCAATTTTTCTAGCGGCCACTTCACCGCCGCCGATTACTAGACACGGCTGGTCCTGCAAATTGACAAAAAGAGGGAAATAATCCATTTCGCTGCGATCATTCTCGGAGAGTTGGGAGAGTGGTATTATAGGACGTCTTTACCGAGTCATTACAAGTTAAAATCGAACGATGGTTGAATTTGATATCGAAGTTGATGCCAGCGGCCTGCATTGCCCATTGCCGCTCTTGCGTCTGAAAAAAGCGTTGCTGGACATTGACAGCGGCGATGTGGTCAAAGTGATCGCGACCGATCCGGCTGCCCATCTGGATATCGGCGTTTATTCGGACCAGTCAGGACATAAAATCATCGATTTCGTCCGGCACGCGCAGCAGCAAATATTTTATATCCGCAAAAAATAAACCGCTGCTGGCTGTTTGGGTGTTTTTCCGCCGTTTCATCTTTCGCGTCTTTATCTCGACATCATGACTCATAGCGTCCTTCCTCGCATCGCGGGATATAAGCAACTGAAGAAATTGCGCACGGTATTGGCGACCGCGCGCGGCTGCGTGCTGCTGTCCGCTCTGCGCCAGGAAAACGAGGCAACCATTTCGCACGATCAGACCAAGCGCGTGACCTATCTTACTGAACTGTTCTCGCATATTCACAGGGAGATGTATCAGGATTGGAAGGAACAACCGACGGTCAAACACCGTCCGGGGTCGATGATCGATCCCGACAAGCGGCAAAAATTCCGCAAGGCCGTAGCGGGGCTCGTGCTCGACGATGAAAAGTGCCGCGATACCGCCGTTTTCGATAATAACGGCTTCGTGATCCGCACCGCCGACATCGCCGAACGGTTGGCCGGTTTCTATCTGAAAATGCGTAAAATTCGGCCATTTTCGTATGGCAATCGGATTACCCTCGATTTTTTTATGACCGTGCTCGGCAAGCTGCCGGCTTTCAAGAGCGTTTATGAGGCGGGCATCGATTTTCGCCGACTAACCGCCGAAGATGCGAAGGCTTTGCACAATCAACAAAGTTCGCAGGCCGATCTGACGCTTGCGTTCGAGCATGCGCTGGATCCGACACGCACGAAAAGCCTGCAAAACCCGCCGAATGCCTTCGGCAAATGGCCGGAGCATAAAACCTTCGTCGGCGGGATTCCGTTTTTGTCGCACCGGACCGAAGACGGCGTCGATTGTCTGGTCAGGATTGACGGAGGCCTGGTGCCGCTCGACAGCGTGCGCGAAGAAGACTTCGTGGCCGGCAAGCATTTCGCGGATTTTCCGTTACGCATTTCGGAACGGGTGATCGGCTATCTGCCGGGCACTGCAGAGCTGCGCGCATCCGACAAGCACGAGATCGATGGCCTGCGTTTGAGTACGAACGGCATTGCGCCGCTGTTCTGCCTGGACATCAACATGCTGACCGGTTTACGCCTGCCGAGCCATACCGAATTGATGGAGTTGCTCCGGCAATGCGAAGGCGGCAAAACACCGATTTTCAAACTGGCCAATAATGAGGCGCTGAAAACCCGTTTGCTGATCGCGGCCGATGGCGACGTGCGTCTGAAACGCGGGGTCGAAATCGCTTACGAGCGGCTTGGCCGTATCACTGCGAAGTTAGAAGCGGCGAAAGCGGCAATCTTTGAAGGCAAGACTCCGGATGCGAATCCGAAGCTGTTCATGTGCATGGGCGGCGCCGGGTCAGGCAAGACCGCCGTCGAGGAGATCGCCAGAGCCCAATGCGGCGACAATTTCGTGATCGCGTCATTGGACGAGTTTCGCAAGGTCAGCGATTTGTACCTGGTGCTGACCACCGCCGGCCATCACAGCGACGATTATGTCTATGTCGAACCGTTCGCGAACCGCTTGCGCGACATGGTCGCCGATCATGCGCGCACTTTCCGTTATAACCTGCTTTATGACGGCACCAGCATTCCCTATCATCCGCGTTACGCAAACCTGATCAAGCAATTCAAGGAGGCTGGCTTCCATACTCAGATTGCGGCGGTCGATGCGTTTATCGTGAAGCCGCCGGGGCGCGAAGAGGAACTGTTCCGTTCCGGCGTGATCGACAGCGTGAAGTCGCGTTTCGAGGACACCGGCCGCGCGTTGCCGTGGGTGATCACCGTCTACAAGCACATCCGTTCGCCCGAATCGTTTCTGAACGCGCTCGAAGACTCGGCGCTCGACAAACTGGCGCTGTTCGCGAACGACGGCGAACGCGGCAAACATTATCTGGTCGCCGAAAGTTTCATCCTGTCCGACCAGCAGGTTGACATCTTGCGCGAGAAGCAGCGCGACGGCGGCTTGGCCGAACATTTGCACCTGATTATTGCCTGGCGCTACGATTCCTTGCTGAACGTGCTGTCGCTGGGCGATCAGGACCGACTGGCCGGATTGTTCGCGCGCAACCCGGCGTTTGATGAAAGCAATATTGCCTACCTGATTTATCCGGTGCAAAACGGCAACCGGGTGCTACTGATCTACAACACCCGGCGGATGATCGATTTCGTCGAAAAACGCCAGCTTAACCCGCATGCATCCGGCGCGGAAGGCCTTCTGCACAAACCTGAAGCGCTCGCATTCCATGTCGACCCACATACGCAAGAGCCCTGGATGACCCGCCTGCAAGGGTCGATCAGCGGGTAGGGGATGATCACGGCTTTTTTGAAAGCCGACAACTCTCCCTCAATGTATCCATAAAATATGTTGTGTCTCGATCGGTACCAGGCAGCCGGGATGGTGCGGAATGATGCGGGGAGTGTAATCCTTGATCGGCCGGACCGCAGGAATCGTGAGGCTGTATACATAGCCGTTGATCGCGCCCGGAATCGGATGATCGATCGGGATTTGATGGATGGTTTGGTGAATGTCGGCGGTGGGTTCCGAAAACAATTGTACCGAGACATCGTCGGCGGTCAGATCGCCAAGGTAGATGTGCAGCTTAAAGCAGTATTGAGTGCCCTGATCTTCGGCCTGCACATTCGCGACATGGATTTTCGGCCAGAAGTCATAGAGATTCTGAAACCATTCTTTCAGTTTTTTACCTAACTCGCCTTGTTTTGCGGCCCGTTCGTGGTAATGCGCGGCCATCGGCAGATAGAAACGTTCGGTATATTCCCGAACCATCCGGTTGGCGGAAAAATACGGTGTCAGGGTGATCATGCTGGCGCGCATTTTTTTGGTCCAGCGTTCGGGGATGTCGTTTTCGTTGCGGTCATAAAAGGCCGGCACGATTTCATCCTCCAACAGACGGTAGAGAATCTCCGCCTGTTCCCGGTCACTGTGCCCGTCTTCATTGCCGTTCAAAGTCCAGCCGACTTCCGGAGTGTAGGCCTCGGCCCACCAGCCGTCAAGTTCTGAAACATTCAGACCGCCGTTGACCAAAATCTTCATGCCGCTAGTACCGCAGGCTTCCCAAGGACGCTTTGGCGTATTGATCCATAAATCAACGCCCTGCACCAGATATTCCGCAGTGACCATGTCATAATCGCTCAAAAACACTGCCCGATCACGAATCCCCGGGCGGCGCATGAACTGATGCCAGGCCTTGATCAATTGTTGGCCGGGAATATCGGCGGGGTGCGCCTTGCCCGAGATGACCAACTGCACGGGCATGGCCGGATTGCACAGAATGCGAGCCAGCCGGTCGGGATCGGTCAACAACAGGTTAGGACGTTTGTAGGTCGCGAAGCGGCGCGCGAAACCGATCGTCATCACATTCGGATCGAACAGGCGCAATACGCGCTTATCGAGTCCATTTTCGGGTAAATTACTGTGAATGTTGAGTTCGCGCCGGAATTCGTCGCGCACGAAATGAACTAGGCGCGCTCGGTTTTTCGCGCGCATTTGCCAAAGTTCCTGATCTGCGACCCGGTTGAAATTATTGCTGACTATGTCCGGATCGCAGAACCAGCGGCCCTTGCCGCAAAGGCGTGTCCATAATTCGTCTGCTTCCTTCGAATCCCACGCCGGAACGTGGACGCCGTTGGTCACATTGGTGACCGGACTGTCAAAGCGTGACCAGTTCGGAAACAGCGGACTGAAAATCTCTCTGCTGACTTCTGCGTGCAGGCGACTGACGCCGTTGACTGCCGCGCTGCCGTGTATCGCCAGATAGGCCATGTTGAAAGGCGCGGAGGGATCCGTGCAGTCGGGCGTCCGGCCCAGACTCAACAGCGTCTGTACATTGATATCGAGTTCTTTCGCATACAGCCCCAGTTGATCGTTGATCATCTGGGGACTGAATCGGTCGAAGCCGGCTTCGACCGGCGTGTGCGTGGTGAAAAGGTTGCCGGCTCGTGTAATCGTCAGAGCCGTCGCAAAATCGAGATTTTTCTCGCGCATCACATCGCGCGCCCGTTCGAGTACAACGAAGGCGGCGTGGCCTTCATTCAGATGGCATACGTCGGGCGTGATGTCCAAAGCCTGTAAAACGCGCCAACCGCCAATGCCGAGCAGAATTTCCTGCGCGAGCCGGTGTCTGGAGCCTCCGCCATACAATTCCGTGGTGATGCAGCGATCGACAGGATGATTGATCGGATCGTTCGTGTCGAGCAAATACAATTCGATGCGGCCGATTTGCGCCTGCCAGACCCTGACCCAGAGTTGATAAGGCGTTAAGAGCTTGATGCGCAGCAATTCGCCGCTCGCATCGCGCACCGGCGTGACCGGCAGATCGGTGATATTGCTGGACGGATAGAGTGCAATCTGGTTGCCGTCGGCGTCGAAATCCTGGCGAAAATAACCGTTCTGATAGAGGAGGCCGACACCGACCAACGGCAAGCCCAAATCGCTGGCGGCCTTCAAATGATCGCCGGCCAAAAGTCCGAGACCGCCGGAATAAATCGGCAGCGCCTCGCTGAGGCCGAACTCCATGCTGAAGTAGGCAATTTTCTTCAGCGCGGTTTGTTGCTCGTAATGGTGTTGGAACCAGCGATTTTCGGACAATGCAAGCCGGTGTGCCGACACGATTGCGTGCAGTTTCTGACAAAAGTCAGGGTTTTCGGAGAGCCTTTCGAGATGCGAATGCGATACCGATTGCAGTACCAGCCAAGGATTGCGCGTCAGGTTCCATAATTCGGCATCGAGTTCGCACCAGATTTCGTCCGCGCCGTGTGCCCAAGTGTAACTGCAGTCACCGGCCAGTTCGACCAGACCGTCGAGCTTTTTGGCCATGTCGGGCCGAAAGAATCCGGTTGTTTTCATAATGCTTTACCTGTGTAGAGGACGGATCGCCTGTTCAGACACTATCCGGCTGTGATTTGTTGAAATCTTTTTTTATCAGCGTAAATTGCTGCAATTGCGCATCGACCTTCGCATTGAACGATTCGGGCGGATAGCTGCCTGCTGCGTCGGCTTCGCCGGCTTCGAGATCGGTTAATATTTCCAGAGCTTGATCGACGGTCGTTACCGCATAGATCGAAAACTGTTTCGTCTGCGCTGCATGCACGACATCCCAGCGCAGCATCAGGTGTTTGATATTGCTAGTCGGGATAATTACGCCTTGCGTGCCGGTCAAGCCTTTCGCCGCGCAAATGTCGAAGAAACCTTCAATTTTTTCATTGACGCCGCCGATCGGCTGTACCTGGCCGAGTTGATTGACCGAACCGGTGATTGCAATATCCTGTCTGAGCGGCGCCCGCGCCAGTGAGGACAGAATCGCGCAAAGTTCGGCCAGCGAGGCGCTATCGCCTTCAACTTCGCCGTAGGCTTGTTCGAAGACTAGGCTTGCGGCCATCGAAAACGGGCTTTTTCTGGCATATTTCGCGGCGATGAAGCTCGACAGTATCAGCACGCCTTTCGAATGCAGCGCGCCGCCGAGCTCGGTTTCGCGCATGATGTCGACGATTTTGCCGCTTCCGAGGCGCGTGGTCGCGGTAATCCTTGAAGGCTGGCCGAACATGAAGTCGCCGACTTGCAGTATCGACAGTCCATTGATCTGGCCGACGACCTTACCTTCGGTGTCGATCAGCAGGGTGTCGCGCAAAATGTTTTCGTACAGTTTTTCGCGTATCTTGTCTAGACGCCTGATTTTGTGATCGATCGCCTGTTGCACGTCGCTGTGGGTGATCTCGGTATGGCCGTTGCTGCTTGCCCAATAATCGGCTTCGGTCAACAGATCGGTGATGCTGCGCAGATGCGTTAAAAGTTTCTCCGTGTCGCCGGTCAACCGCGCGCTATGTTCGATGATCCGGGCGACCGCCTGGCGGCTCAATGGCCTGAGGTTTTCACGGCGTGCGAGCGTCGCCAACAGGCGGGCATAGTCGGGCGTTTTGGATTCTCGGGAGACCGTATCGTCGAAGTCGGCCGCGATCTTGAAGAGATCATGAAACTCCGGATCATAGGCGCTCAGTAAATAATAAAACAGCGGTTCGCCGATCAGGATGACTTTGACATCGAGTGGAATCGGTTCGGGTTCGAGCGCCGAGGTGCTTATCAGGCTCAGCGCGCGCTCCAGGGATTCAATCTTAATTTCGCCCATTTGCAGGGTTCTTTTCAGGCTTTCCCAAGCATAGGGCTGAAACAGCAGTTTTTGCGTGTCTAGAATCAGATAACCGCCGTTCGCCTTGTGCAAGGCGCCGGGCTTGATCATCGTAAAGTCGGTGACCAGGGAGCCCATAAAGGCCTGATGATCGATCCGCCCAACCAAATTGCTGTAATTCGGATTTTGTTCGAAAACGACCGGCGCGGATTTCTTCTGGCTTAAATCCACCATCAGATTGACCTGATAGCGTTTAAAAGGATTCTGTTCCTGAGGAAATTCCATGAAAGAGATGACCTTTTCGGAATGCGGAATGAAATCGCGGATATGATCGATGATGTCCTGTTTGACATCTTTCAGATAAGCCAGAATCACTTCCTGTTTTGCGTATTTCGCCAGCAGATCGTCTATCGAGTGATTGACCGCGAGTTCAGCTACTTCGCGGTTCAGCGCCTGCAGTTTGCGCTTGGTTTCCTTGCGCCAGGACGGAAATTTTTTGAGCAGGTTCTGCAAGCGTTCCTGAAATTCGAAGATCGATTTTTCAATCTGGTGCTGCTTGTCCTTGTCGAATTTACCGAACTCTTCGGAACTGATCGGGTGTTCTTTGTCGTCAGCCGGAGCGAATGCATAGCCCGTCGGTGTTTCGGTCAGGATGATATGCGCGTCCGCGGCTTCGTCGCGCAGTTGGCTGAGTTGGTCGATTTCATGCTGGCGGGACTTACTTTCCAGTTCGCCGACTCGGGAACGGTATTCATCGCCGTCGAAGGCCGCGGGTATAGCGATGCTCAGTTCGTCGATCAACTGCTCCATATCGGACTGGAAGATTCGACCTTGGCCGGGAACGAGTTTGATCGCGTTCGGCTTGGACGGCTGGCTGAAATTATGCACATAACACCAATCGGCCGGTATCGCCTGGCGGCCGGCTTCGTGTTCGGCAAGTTGCAATACCGACGTCAGTTTTCCGGTGCCGGAGGGGGCCATCGCAAATATGTTATAACCTTTCCTGGCGATGCGGATGCCGACCTTCAGTGACTCGATCGCGCGTTCTTGGCCGACTGCGAGGTCAATATCGTCCAATTCCTCGGTGGAAGCGAAGTTCAGCTGGGATAGGTCACAAGGCTTGTAGAGTTGAGAGGGGTCTAACGGTATTATTTTCATGATGATTTCTGAGTCAATGAGGCATTATTATTTCACTGAATACGCCATACGCCGTACTTGCGCGGTTTTTATTTTACCCGAGAGATGTGATTAACATGTGAAATCTGTTGGGTAAAGACAGCAAGTTTTCATTATAGTTTTTTCGGGTTAGGATTATCATAACCTTTTTGAATTTCCCAACCCTGTGCCGATCCGATGGAGTATAAAGATTATTACAAGATCATGGGCGTCGATCGCAAGGCGACGCCGGAAGAAATCAAAAGGGCGTACCGTAAACTGGCCCGCAAATACCATCCCGATGTGAGCAAGGAAGCCAATGCCGAAGCCAAATTCAAGGAACTCGGCGAAGCTTACGAGGTGCTGAAAGATCCGAAAAAACGCGCCGCCTATGACAAAATCGGCCAGAACTGGCGGGAAGGACAGCCCTTTACGCCTCCGCCCGACTGGCAGCGTGAATTCGATTTCGGCAAGGGTTCTGCGGGCGGCCGGCCGGCAGGCTTCAGTGATTTTTTCGAGGCCTTGTTCGGCGGCGGCTTTGCGCCCGGTCAGGAAGGCGTATTTTACCGGGGCTTTCATGCCCAGGGCGAAGATCAGCAGGCGCGCATCGCGATCGATTTGGAAGACGCCTATCTTGGCGGGGTGCGGATGATTACGCTTAACATGCCGGAAATCGACGCTCAGGGCCGGATCATGTCGAATAAACGTACACTCAATATCAAAATTCCGCGCGGCATCCAGGCCAGCCAGCGCATACGCCTGGCCGGTCAGGGGATGCCGGGAGTTCACGGCGGACAGAGCGGCGATTTATATCTTGAAGTCGAGTTTAACCCCCACCGTTATTTTCATGCGAAGGGTAGGGATATTTATATGGAATTGCCAGTGACGCCATGGGAGGCCGCTTTAGGCGCAACGGTTTCAGCTCCCACTCTGGGCGGCAAGGTCGATGTCAAAATTCCTGCGGGTTCGCAATCGGGCACGCAATTGCGTCTGAAAGGCCGAGGTCTGCCTGCCGCGACGCCGGGCGATCAATTCATCACACTAAAAATTGTGACGCCGCCCGCGAACAGCGAGCCGGCAAAAGACTTATATCAAAAGATGGCTAACGTCATGCCGATGAATCCGCGAGCAGACATGGGTATCAAGTGATGACTAAAGAAATGTTTGTTATTACCGGTATGGTATTGGATGAGACCGTATGGTTTTCCCTGGTCGATCTGTGCGAGTACGCTAAAACAAGTCCCGAGCAGATCATTGAAATGGTCGAAGAAGGGGTATTGGAGCCGCAGGGCGCTAGTGTGCAAACTTGGAGGTTCGACACCAAAGCGTTGAAACGTTTACAGGTTGCGATCCGCTTACGGCAGGATCTGGGCGTAAATCTGCAAGGCGTTGCCCTGGTTTTGGATTTGCTGGAAGAAATGGAGATGCTGCGAACGCAAATGCAGGGACGATGATGCCTCCCGCTAGCAATAAAAATCCTCCTGAAATTTACGCTGGATTTCGTTGATTTCCGCTTCGTTCTGAATCAGAGCATTGACGCAGTCCCGATCGAATTGTTCGCCGGCCATTTGCCGCAGCAGTGTGAAAGCAGTTTCATTGCTCCAGGCGTCCTTGTAAGTGCGCTTGCTGGTCAGCGCATCGAACACGTCGGCGACCGCGACGATGCGGGCTTCCAGCGGTATGTCCGCGCCTTTCAGGCCGGCCGGGTAGCCGCTGCCGTTCACTTTCTCATGATGAAACTCGGCGATGTTGCGCAGAATGCTGATATCCTTGATGCCGTTGAGTTCGAAATTGTTGATCAGTTCGTCGATCATTTGCCTGCCTCTCACTGTATGCGTTTTCATCAGATTGAATTCGTCTTCGTTCAGCGGACCGGCTTTCAATAAGATGTTGTCCGGTATCGCGATTTTACCAATATCGTGCAAGGGCGAGAACATGAAGACGCGATTGATAAACATGTCGTCCAATCGGTATTGGCCCGCCAGGGCGGAGGCGATCAGGCGCGCATAGCGGGACATACGATCCAGATGGTTGCCGGTTTCCGGATCGCGGAAATGGGCGATGTCCTGGGTGGTTTTGACTGCCGCGTTCAACATGCCGATGATGGATAAATCGTTGATCACCAGCAGTGTGACGATCTGGCCGTAAATATCCAGTTTATGCAGGCAGCTTTCGGTAAATACATCGGTTTCGAACGAATTAAAAAATTGAAACCCGAAAAAAAGGCCGTGATAGAACATCGGGCGCGTGTAGCTGGCCGCATAACCCGCCTGTTCGATTTTAAGCGTGTGCTCGTGCTCGCCGTTCGCAAAGGCTATCAGGTTGTTGACGACCCGCGGTTTGCCTTGCCGCAGAATCTCTTGCAAAGATGGCGCCTGTTCCAGATCGGCTTGATAATTCGGCAATGGATTGTCTGCGCCGCTACTGTGCAGGTAGGTCGTCAGCTTCTCCGTTTTAGAATCATACAAGGCAATCGCCAGACGAGCTATAAACGGTAGTTCCGCCTGCAATATCCGATGCAGGCGTGCCAGTTTTTGCTTCAAAGAACTGGCGTCATCAAACTTGGCAAATAAATCTTGATGAGTGAACATGCTTGCTTTTGTTAAAATAACAAGAAAGTCTGTAAAGTTTAGACGTATTTTTGCCTTCCAACGTTACGAGTTGATGCATCGCAAGGTGTTGTCAGTCGAAATATCTGTAACACAGGGATGGCTTCAATGTTTTATCCAATCTAAATGTTTGGCAATGCCATATAATAGTGAGTCGATAATGATTTTGAAAAATAGCGGCTAAGACGGTCCTGTTTGATGAATCAATGCAAGCCATGATTGAATGCTGTCAGGGAAGTGCGAGCTTTCATGACCTCGCTTAAAATTTGAGGATGCAAGTCGGTGCCTGATCATATTCTTAAAGTTGACGAGGTGTAGTTGATAACATGCGCAAGACCCCCCGCTTGCCTTCGCAGGTAAAAGGATTTTTTTCCACGATTCCCGTTTTGATCCTGCTGGACGGATGCGCTCCACCACCTTATCAGCCTGTGTTGCCGCCGGCTTACATGCAGGAATTTAAACCCGCCGATCTTGATTCCGCATCCGAGCCGAAACCAGCCTTGCCGGAAGATCAAAAGCCGTCATCCCCCAAGCCCGAGGCTCTGGAGTTCAATTTAAACCAGGTCATCCATACCGCTTTAAAAGCCGATCCGGTCATAAAGTCCGCTTTTGAAAATATTACTCAGGCGGAAGCGGATTTGCTCACGGCTGGCTTACTACCGAACCCCAATATGTCGGTCAGTGGCTCGTTGATGCAGTTGGATAGGACGTTTACCGTGAACCGGCAAGGCGGCCCGCCGCAATTCGATGCCGGAATTTCGATGCCGATCGACTGGTTTTTGTTCGGTAAACGCGCCGCCGCGATCGCTTCCGGTCAACACGGCGTCGACGTTGCCACCGCGGATTTCGCCAATACGGTCAGGTTGAGAATCGCCTCTGCGATCGCGGCTTATTATTCGGTGCTGGAAGCTCAGGCGATGTTGAAGCTGGCGCAGGAAAATAACGATAATCTGACCAAGATGGAGCGGATCATCATCAATCGCGTGGCACTGGGCGGCGTCGGCACGATCGAAGCGGACAGAATCCGCCTGTCCATTTTCAGCAGCCACCGCGATGTGCATGCGCGCGAACTGGAATTGAACGCCGTCCTGAATCAATTGCGCACCTTGCTTGGCATCGTCGAAAATGTGCCGATTCAGGTGAAAGGATCGCTGGAAGTTGCGGAGCCGGCGACGCCGCTCGAGATCGACAAGGCCTTTAAATTGGCCGAGGAAAACCGTCCCGATCTTTTATCCCTGCGACGGCAACTCGATAAAGCAAATGCCGATATTTCGTTGGAAGAAAGCAAAGCCTATCCGCAAGTCGTGCCAAAGATCGGCTATACCCGCCAGTTTCAGCAGCAGGCCATCGGTTTTCCCGATGCCAACTCCTGGGGGGCGGGAGTCGATATTGTCGTGCCGCTTTTCGACCGCAATCAGGGCAATATCGCCAGGGCAAAATCGGTGTTGATTCAGTCCCGATCCAATTTGCAGGCGCAATTAACCACGCTGCGCGGCGAAATCGATCAAGCGGTCAATGCTTTTGCTTCCGCACATCAGATCATGGTCTATGATGATCCCGGTCAACTGGATGCGGCCATAAACGTGCGCGACAAAATCAATCAGGCTTATGAGTTAGGGGGTAAAACGTTGATCGAGGTCTTGGACGCACAACGAGTCTTTCTTGAGACCTACCGTTTGCACATCACCAGTCGTTCCAATTACTGGCACTCCCTATATCAACTCAATGCCGTTATCGGAAAAGAAGTGTTGCGATGAATCATTCTTTATTTTCATTTACTGGCCGAAGCCTGCGGTTCAAAGCCCGCTTAATCGTATTCGCCACTGTTATTTTGTTTGTCCCGGTTGTATGGCAAGCCGGTCAAGCCCAGCAACATATTGATGCTACGGCAGTGGTCAAACTGGCAGGGCCAAGGATTGTTGCCGTGCAAGCAGGGAGTCTTCTGGAACAAAAGCTGGATATCTCGGTTGTCCTCAGGGATCAAATCACTACGCCGCTGCTCTTGGCGACGGGTTCTGTCGTGGCGCATTTGGCGCCGGGCTCGAATCCGAGCGAGGACCGCTGGCAATTCAACACGATCGAGCTTTCCGGAGTTTATGCGGACTGGCAGCGGGCGCGCGCGGAAAAAGAATTCAACATCAAGCGCCTGACCAAGATCCGCGAATTGACTGCGGCGCAAACGCAATCGCAAGGGCTGGTGGTCGAGCGCTTGCGTAAACTGGTCGCGACCGGTACGGAGGCGATCAGAGATCTGACCGCCGCCGAAGCGAATCTTCTGCAAGTCCAACTGGAAGGCCAAAAAGCAGTTTATGAGGCCGAAACCGCGTTGACAGTCGCGACGCGTAATCGCGCCGCACTGGAACGAACCTTATTGCAAGACGGCGTCGATCCTGTGTTGCTGGAAAATGCAGCTTCCGGCACCTCCTTGATCAAAGCGGACGTGCCCGAATTAAAAATCAGCCTGGTCTCCGCCGGGCAAGCCTGCGTGGCCAAATTTTACGGCTTGCCCGGACAAACCTTCAACGGCAAGGTCAAGAGCCTGGCGCCGGCGTTATCCGCCGAACAGCATACCTTGCGCGTCTTTTTTGAATTACCGGATGTGAATAACAAATTCAAGCCGGGCATGTATGCCGAGATTGGCCTCGGCACCGATCCCAGAATGGCGATCTTGGTGCCTTCGGATGCGGTCTTGCACAGTAAGAATGCTGATTTTGTGTTCATCGGCAACGGTCCCGGCTTATGGAAGATTACCGAAGTCCAGGTCGGCGAAAGCATCGGCGATAAGGTCGAAATTCTGGCTGGATTGCAGGGTGGCGAAAAAATCATCGGCACCGGCGCGATTCTGTTGAAACCGATGCTGGTCCAGGCATTGTTGAATGAAGAGGCGGCCAAAGAGATGCAACCCGACGGTGTTTCGAAATGATTCCGCAACTCCTGAATAAGGCGATGCATCACCGCCTGATCGTGTTGGGCGCCGCGGTCGTGATTACGTTGCTTGGCCTATGGTCGTTCTCGCGGATGCAGATCGATGCCTACCCCGATATTTCCGCGCAAATGGTTCAGGTGATTACGGTTTATCCGGGGCGGGCGCCCGAGGAAGTCGAGCGTCAGGTGACCGTGCCGATCGAGATTCAAATGCGTAACGTGCCGCGGGTCGACACGATACGTTCGCGGACCATTTTTGGTTTGTCGGTCGTGCAATTGATTTTCGAGGAAGGCGTCGAGGGCTATTGGGCTCGGCAGCGAGTACAGGAAAAACTGACCGGTTTGGATTTGCCAAACGGCGCCTCGGCCGAATTGGGGCCATTGGCGACTGCTTACGGGGAAATCTTACGCTATGAGCTGGTCTCGGACGGCCGCTACGATCTGATCGAACTGCGTTCGATAAATGACTGGGTTGTCATCCCGCATTTGCTGCGCGCATCGGGCGTTGCCGATGTGAGTAATTTCGGCGGCTACGAAAAACAATATGCGGTGCTGATGAATCCGGCGCAATTACAGCGCTTCGGGTTGTCGTTGAGCGATGTGGTCGATGCGATCCAGACCAACAACGAAAGCGCGGGCGGCAGTGTGCTGTCGCGCGGCAGCATGTCCTTTGTGATTCGGGGGCGCGGAGCGCTGCAAAGCGTCGAGGAAATCGGCAAAATCTTCATCAAATCGCATGGCGGTACACCGATCTATGTGCGCGACGTGGCGGATGTCGAAATCGATTCGAAAGTGCCTTCCGGCATCTTGAGCAAGGACCGCAATGATGCGACGATCGAAGGCATCGTGCTGATGCGCCGGGGCGAAAATCCTTCGAATGTGTTGAACCATGTCAAGGATGCCATTGCCGAGCTTAACCAGGTCGATTTACCGCAGGGCGTGCAGGTCGTGCCGATTTATGACCGGTCGATGTTGGTCAATAATACGCTGCATACGGTCAGCCACAGCGTATTGCTCGGGATTTCGCTGGTGACGCTGGTGCTGCTGTTTTTTTTGGGCAGGCCCTCATTGGCCTTGCTGGTTGCGTTGACGATTCCGTTTTCGTTGTTGTTTGCGTTGGTGCTGATGAACGCGATCGGCATTCCGATCGGCCTGTTGTCGATCGGCGCGATCGATTTCGGCATCATCGTCGACGGAGCGGTGATCATAGCCGAAAACATTGCCCACCGCCTGCATGAAGCGACACAACAAAAAAATCAGACCGGCGTCGCCAAAACGGTATTGCATGCGTCGCTGGAAGTCGAGCGCCCGGTGTTTTTCTCGATACTGATGATTGTCGGTGCGTTTTTACCCTTGCTGACGCTGACGCATATCGAAGGCCTGCTGTTTCGGCCGATGGCATTGACGATTCTGTTTGCCTTGTTCGGCGCGATGCTGTTTGCGATCTTTGTGGTGCCGGCCTTGGCCAGCTATTTATTTCGGAATGGCTATCAGGACTGGGAAAGTCCGGTGTTGAAATGGCTCTATCCCCGCTATAGCGTATTGCTTGAAAAGCTTATGCGCCATCGTTGGCGCACGGTTGCTGTTGCTTTGGCGGTGCTGTTCGCCAGTTTGCTGTCGATCGTGCCCCGTCTTGGCACTGAATTTTTACCTTACATGGATGAAGGTGTGCTTTGGGTGCGTGCGAACTTCCCGGAAGGCACGGCGCTGGAGCAAACCTCCAAGTTCGGCCAGCGACTACGACAAATTGCGCTGGAGTTTCCCGACATCGATTTTATCGTGGTGCAGGCGGGACGAAGCGACAGCGGCACCGATCCCTTTCCGCCCAGCCGGATAGAAATGTTGGTCAGCCCCAAACCACGCGATCAGTGGACGCAATATACCCGCAAGCAGGAATTGGTCGCCGCTTTGGGCGCGCGCTTCCGCGCCGAATTTCCAACCACCCGCTTCAATTTTACCCAGCCGATCATCGATAGCGTGACAGAAGACGCGAACGGAACCTCAGCCAACTTGGCCGTCGAGTTTTCGGGCGCCGATTCGGAGGTGTTGCTGCGGTTGGCGCAAAAGACCAAGGAATTGTTGACGAAAGTCCAGGGTTCGGCAGACGTCAGCATCGAGCAGGAAGGACCTCAACCGCAATTGGTGATCAAGCCGGATCGCTTTCTTTGCGCGCGCTATAACATCAGCGTCGAAGATGTCAATCGACTGATCGATGTGGCGATCGGCGGCTCGCCGATCGGCCATTTGTTCGAGGGCGAGCGTCGTATCGACATTGTCGCCCGTTTCGCGCGGGAATATTTGTCTTCTCCCGCCGCGATCGGGAGGCTGCCCGTTTACAATGCGGAAGGCATTCCGATTCCTTTGGCGCAGGTCGCGCATATCGACATCATCGATGGCCAAACGATCATAGCCCGCAGCGACGGCCGCCGGCGTTTGACCGTGCGCACCGACATCGTGAACCGGGATCAAGGCGGATTTGTCGCGGAGGCGCAACGGCTGTTCGAAAAAGAAATAACGGTTCCAAGCGGCTACCGGGTGGCCTGGCTCGGCATGTTTGAAAATTTGGAGCGCGCCGCACAACACTTCAAAATCCTGGTGCCGACCAGCATCGGCGTGATTTTTATGTTGTTGCTAGCGACTTTCGGCTCGCTGCGCGCGGCGCTGATCCTCTTGTTCGCGATTCCTTTCGCCTTCGTCGGCGGGATGATGGCGCTCTATTTACGCGACATGAACGTGAACGTTTCTTCCGGCGTCGGTTTCGCGGCGGTTTTCGGCGTATCGATCATGAACGGCGTACTGATCGTGCGCACCATCACCGAATTGCGGATAAACGGCACCGCGTTGGAAACAGCGATCGTACAAGGTTCCGTGCGCTGTATCCGGCCGATTTTGATTGCTTCCTTGGTTGCGATTCTGGGCCTGGTGCCGGCCTCGCTGGCGACCGGTCTCGGTTCGGACGTCCAACGGCCTTTGGCGACCGTGATCGTGTGGGGACTGTTTAGCGCAACGGTCATGACCATTTTATTGGTGCCGGTGCTCTACCGTTTATTTGAGCCGCCGATCAATTTGCCTAGCGAAGAAGAACTGGAATTGGATGAAGTTTAAGGCTTCGGCGCTTTATAAATTGCCATTCAAACCCGGTATGCCGATGTTCTGGATATGGAGCGCATTCCTGCCCTCTTCATAGGCCAGCAGTTTGCCTTCTTCGCGCCAAAGCCGGAAGGCCAGCGAATAGGATAATACGCGCACCGGATAGCCGCGCGGCATCTCCTGGAGATAGGGCTGAATGGTCGTAAAATCCGAGGCGTGGTATTGGTTCATGATGAAACGCAAACCGCCGTTGGCGGGACCGATGTTGTAGGCCAGGAGCGCCAAAAACAAGTCTTCGTTCATTTCAGCCAGATAATGCTTAAAGGTCGCGGCCGCAACAAAGGCATTGTGTTTCGGATTTTGTAAGTCCAGTTTGTCGATCTCCAATCGCTTGGAGGCTTCTTTGATGATCGCCTTCGGCACTTGGGTAATCTGGAACAAGCCGCGCCCGCCGTCGGCGCTGTCTCTCGGCAAGAACGAAGATTCGGCTGCGGCAATGCCGTGCAGGATATTCACGTCGACATCGAAAGCCGCGGCCGCGGCCTCGATCGCGGGCGTAAATTCCTTGGACCGGTCCAGCATTTTTTGCAGGTCCTTGGCGCCGTAACGCCGGTAAGCGGCATAAACCTGATGTGACAGGGTTACCCGCCCGGCTTCTTCCTTGCCGCCAACCAGCGTGCGGAATTGTCCGTAGGCCAGCGCGAAATTATCCTGCACGCTAAACCAGCCGATGATGATAGCCAGACTGGCGGCGATCAAAGGCGTCAAAAATTCTGACTTCAAATGCAGCCATTGCCGCAACCGCCACCAGCCGAGCACAAAAAAGACCGCCATCAGCACCAACAGCAATACTCCGAACGCAAACGGCAATAAATTAGTGAAAAAACGGGTGCCGGTGAAGCGGTCGGCGGAATAACCGAGCAGCACGATAATCACGGAGATTGCGACGCTCGCCAGGCTGATCAGTTCGATAGCGATCATCGCCAGCTTTCGCTGCAGATAACCGGGCGGCGGCGCTTTCTTCTTTTTGCGGGATTTCGAGGCGCCTTTTTTGCTCGTCGATTTTTTTTTATGTGTCGCCGGTTTACGTTTCGGTTTCGGCTCAGCTTCAGGCGGCGTTATATCGGCTTCGGGTAGGCTTTCCTGTATATCCATAATGGGCTATGGGGTCATTTGTGCAAATGATCGGCGGGACACACGCCGTTGCGTAGACTAATGATAGGCCATTTTGCCGATTCCGCATGCCGCCGCAAGGTGTCATCGGGATCGACCGCGATCGGGTTTTCGACCTTGTTCAGTAGGGGCAGGTCGTTGTGCGAGTCGCTGTAAAACCAGCTATTTTGTAACGACTCATGCGAACTTTGCAGCCAGTTTTCGAGATAAGCGACCTTGCCTTCCCGAAAACATGGCAGGCCGATGAAACCGCCGGTATAGCGTCCGTCCGTGAATTCCGGCGTGGTCGCGAGCAGGTTTTCGATGCCGAACAGTTCCACGATCGGTTCGGTTACGAAACGGTTGGTTGCAGTGATCACCATCAGCGTATCGCCGCGCTTTTTATGTTTGGCGACCAGTTCGAGAGCCGGTTGCAGCAAGAGAGGGCGGATGATGTCCTCGACGAATTCGTCGCGCCACCGGAAAAGCCGTTCCGCTGTATGCAAGGACAAAGGGCGCAGCGAAAATTGCAAAAACTCGACGATGTTCAAGGTGCCGTGTTTGTAGTCGTCGTAAAACTTTGCGTTCGCCCGCTCATATTCATCTTTGTCTACGATGCCGCGATCAACCAAAAATTGTCCCCATAAATAGTCGCTGTCGTCGGCTATCAGGGTGTTGTCCAAATCGAAAATTGCTAAACTCACAGCTATCCTGTCAATAATAAAAGGCTGATCGCCTATGGAAACTCGGTTGATTTTATGGTTCAATGAAGTATTAATTTAACTGCCCCCGCCATCCTGGCAATTTTATCATATACGCGTTCGGGATAAGGCAAGGCAAACAATAAGGTTTTGACATGATAGACTCGAAAGGATACCGGCCCAATGTCGGGATCATCCTTTGCAATGACGAGGGTCGCGTGTTTTGGGCAAAACGGATGGGGATGAATGCTTGGCAGTTTCCTCAAGGCGGTATCAATCAAGACGAAGACCCCGAAACGGCGATGTATCGTGAATTGTGGGAAGAGACCGGTTTGCAGCAGCAGCATGTTCAGGTGCTTGGGCGGACTCGTTACTGGTTAAGATATAAACTGCCTGAACGTTACATTCGCAAAAATACGCTGCCGATTTGTATCGGACAAAAACAGATCTGGTTTATGTTGCGGCTGGTCACGCATGAATCCAACGTGCGTTTCGACCATTGCCCTAAACCGGAATTCGATAGCTGGCGCTGGGTGGATTACTGGGAGCCGCTGAATGATGTCGTTTATTTCAAGCGCAAGGTGTATCTGCGTGCAATGACCGAATTGAGCGTGATTTTGGCCATCGAAGGGGGGCCTGTCGAGGCGGCGGGCAAAACGGTTGGAGAAAGGCAAACGGCGAGACCTCCCAAAGGCTACCGCAGATTCAAAAACAAAAAGGCCGGGGCAAGGGCATAGTTGTGTTCTCGATGGGTAAGGATTTTCAATAGGGATCGGCTTTAGGCCGTAAACCGCTGAGCGCTTCCGGCAAGCGGTAAACGGCGGTTTCCAGACCGCCGTCCCGCTGCAGTCGAATCATCCGGTAGCCGGGCGCGGTATCGACTACGCTGAATTCCAGGCTTTTCGGCTCGAATTGAAAGCAGGTCGAGGGTGCGCTGAAGATGCGTAGCGATTCAACTTGCTTGTCCACCACCTGGTGGATATGGCCGCAAGTGACCGCCTCGACCTTAGGGTAGCGGTGCAGCACGGCAAGAAATTCATTACTATTTTCGATCATCATCGCATCGAGCCACGGGCTGGCTATCGTTAGGCAAGGATGATGCACCGCAATCAGCGCGTGCCGATCCGGGTAAGCGCGTAAGCAGTCTTCCAGAAAGTCCAATTCCTGCTTTGCCAACCGTCCGCCGGGTTTGCCTGGAATCCGGCTGTTCAAGGCAATGATCTGCCAGTCGCCGATGAATGTTTGTTTGTTGCAACTGACCCGGCCCACATTCAAGGCGCTTTGCATCAGCGCATCGTCATCGTGATTGCCGGGTAGGCAAATGCAGCGGATGCCGTAAGTCTGTAGTTTTTGTTCGATGCGCTGATAGCAGTCGAGATAAGGGTCTTGCGTCAGGTCTCCGGTGACCAGGATCAACTCGATTTTGGGATTTGCCGCGAAGGCATGGTCTAGAACCCGGTGAAAATAATATTCCGTGTCGATGCCAAGCATCGTCTCACCGGCATGCGGAAGAAGATGCAGGTCGGAAATTTGCAGGATCGTATGCGTCGGCATGCCGGGGTTTCAGTCGATCGATTTGCAGAGAATCTTGGAGTTTCTCTGCGGATTATAAAGGCTCTTCAACGAATCCGGCAGGCTGGGTAAATCCGACTGGCTGAATCCCCGCTCGATGAACCAGTGCATCGTCTGCGTCGATAAGGCGTATATCTTTTTCAATCCCATGCGCTTCGCCATACCATAGGCATATTCCAGCAACCGGTTGCCTCTGGAAGCGCCTTGGTAATCGGTATGCACGGCCAGACAGGCGATCACGCCGCTTTGGCTCTGTTCGTCCCGATGCAGTGCGGTGCAACCGATGATTAAACCGTCGCGTTCGATGATGATGTAGTCGGCGATTTCCATTTCGATTTTTTCGCGCGAGCGTTTAGCCAGAATGCCGTGCTGTTCGAGCGGTTTAATCAGTTCCAGAATGCCGCCGATGTCGTTCAGCGTCGCCGGACGCAATTCTTCGAACGGCGTCGCGCTGATCAGCGTACCGACACCGTTGCGGGTGAACAGCTCGAGCAACAGCGCGCCGTCGGTCGTGCGGTCGATCAGATGTACCCGGTCGACGCCTGCGTTCGAACAGTGGATCGCGGCTTTCAAGGGCAGGCTGACGATCATCGGAAGGCCGGGGTGTTGCTGCAGAAACGCGCAGGCTTCGAGAGTCGTCATCTGCTGGATTTGTTTGCCGCTGTCGGGATCGCAAAAGCTTTGCTCGGTCAGCAGAATCAATTTTTCGGCTTTCAGCGCTATCGCAACCTGCGTTGCGACCTGCTCTGCTGACAGATTGAAAACTTCGCCGCTCGGCGAATAGCCGATAGGCGAGATCAGCACGATCGCATCCTGATCGAGTTGCTGCGCGATCGCCGTGCCGTCGATGCGCCGCACTTCGCCGGTATGGCCGTAATCGACGCCGTCGATCACGCCGATCGGCTTGGCGGTTACGAAATTGCCGGAGGCGACCCGCAACCCGTAACCCGCCATCGGCGTATTCGCCAAGCCCAGCGACAACAGTGCCTCGATCTCGACCCGCGCGGTACCGGCCGCTTCCTTCACGCATTGCAAGGCCAGATCGCTGGTGATCCTGAGGTTGTTGTGAAATAGGGCAGGGGCGTCCAGTCTTTTCAGCCGCTCGTCGATTTGCGGGCGAATCCCGTGCACCAACACCAGACGAATGCCGAGGCTTTTCAGCAACGCGAAGTCGTGCACCAGATGATCGAAATCCGGGTCGAGTAAGGCTTCGCCGCCGAAATTGATCACGAAGGTTTTATTGCGGTGCGCGTGGATGTAGGGAGAGGAATCTCTGAACCAGTTGACGAAGGATTGGTTGGGCAACATGAAATGTTAGGTTTATTGATTATGCAGTTCGAACTTAACTTGATGAAGAAATAAGTTGATCGTAACGATCATGCGGGCCAATCATTAGGAAGCTGACGATAGTGAAACCAAAACTCTGGTGTGGCAAAGAATCAATCGGGAACCAAATCGTCTTGGTAAACGAGGCCTGGCATCTTGCAAATATAGACGGGGTGAGGAACTGGCATAGCAGGCGATCCACTCCGGATGATCTTGAACTTCGATGCTCCTTGGTAGTCGGCTCCAGGGAGCGGTCTGAGTGTCACGCCATAATTGGTTTGGGGACCTTTTGCCTCGCCCGAAGAGCTTTGGCAGATGTTCACCAGCATTTCCTTCCGATCCTCGTCGTACGATTCGATGCTGTCGATGATTCCGATGTGGTAATTGTCCCATATCACGAGGCAGAGCCGCTCAACCTCAGTAATTGATTTCACTGGTTTGAACTCACGGCGGTAATCGGCTGGGTAATACGTTTTGTATTCCTTCCAGACTCCAGCATAAACAAGATACTGGGACACGAAGCCGATACAATCGAGACCGAAGACCTTCTTCTCGACCATCTTATTGAGGATTGCCTCGGCATCGAAAGTCGGATTGCGGAAATACTCCTTATTCTTGAGTTCCGGTGCCGCACGCATTTTGTCCATGTTGTCGGTCATATGCTCCATCAGTAAAATGAAGTCGTCAGGATAGCCTTGGCCCGTGGTCAAGCGTCCGATATTGCGTGTATAGCTGCTAATCTTCTTTCGTGTCGACTCGTCGGCATATATCTTTTGATTGGCATAGCCGATGACCTGTGCGGCTTCTGCATTCCCGCCGAACTGTGGAGCGGAACACACATACTGTTTAAGCGGGATGTTCATGTCGTAGACAGGCAGACCTGGATCGGTGAGGTAGTCAACGAAGTCAGACGGAGTCTTGGTGACGATGATGGACATGGGAATTCCTCCAAATATGATCTGACGGAACGGACAGGAAATTCAACTGCTTCATTTTAATTATTCCACCTTAATGCCATTATTACAATTACAAGCACCAACCCCCTCTGTCAAGTCCCGTGAGCTTGTATCTCTCCAAACAACGCGTAGGCTGGGTTGGAGCTTTGCGGAAACCCCGCACATTTGTGCCTGAATGCTGGGTTTCGTGCCTCAACCCAGCCTACGCGCTACGGTCCTATTGCCTCAAAATATTCACAATTTTTTGATAATTAAAGCAGGCTTTTTGCATACCACCGTACCAGATAGATAAAGGAGTATTTGGATCAGTTGAGCTTTCAAATTCATCTATTTCATTTAATTTTTCAACTTTCGTTGGAAAACTATAATTGAGCCATTTCATTGAATGAGGGTCGATACTAAACGGAAACGTAGGAGCCTTTAAGGCAGGCAATATATCGTAAGAGGATCTAACTGTCATGGTGTCTCTCTTAGCTTTATCTATAATTACCACGGGACGCCTGCCGTTATGATGAAATCCTGAAAATGCTGAGTTCAAGTGATCATCTTGGAAACCATATCCAAGAAATAAAACTCCCTCGCATTCATGCACTAATCTGCCCAGTTCAGCATGATAAGTTCTGAACGGTTCGGGTTGCAGTTGTGATAACTTACCATATCCAAGCACGATTTCAGAGCCTGGAAAAATCAGCCCTTCTTTGGTGTGTCGACTTGATCTTCCTCTAGCCTTTAAAGCCTCAAGATCAGGGCCTTTGGAGAGATCATGTAGCCAGTTATTTCTTTCCCAAAAATCGAAATGAACTGAACCGTGAAGATGCAGTAAACACCGCCAGATTTTGCGGTAAAAAATGGTTTCTGGCTTAAACAGCCCAGTGTCGGAGGCGAATCCAGTATTTATCGGACGGAGTGCTTGATATACCAGATCATCGTAGTTTAGGTTGACGATAGCCAGCTCAAAATCATTATCCAACTGGCTTAAAAATCCATTCCATTGTATTAGTTGATTTTTGTACTTATCATCAGTCTTAACATTTTGACATCTTTTTCTAAACTCAAACAACAGCGATTTAGTCAAATCCGAAGCAAGGTTGTTTAAGACCTGAGTTTCGGTTGCTCGATGATGCCCAAAACACCGTATATCCGGTAGTTTCCTTCCGCTAAGAAAAGCGCCAATCGGAGAGGTAAAAATGCCGTTTAAGAATACGGCAGGCAAGAGATATAAAACATATAAAACCTCTTCGAAATTAGTAGCGGACCTAAGATGTTTTTCTAAATGATTTTTCTTATATCGCTCAATTTCTCGAACAAAAAATGAATAAAGATTGCCGTATTCATTGCTAGCTAAGGGATAACCTATTTGCGCCCATTTAGAGAATAAGATATTGATGCATTTTACAGAAGGCATACCAAGTTCTATGGATGCGCCCGCACCGACCACCACTAGAATCTTCTTCTTTTGAGGCATATTAAAATTTTAAGCTTCGTAGTCATGTGGGCAAACAGCTTTATCGTTTGTCCACTATCCGCTGATATATTGATGGGCAGCCTTGTAGGTTGGGTTAGCGATAGCGTAACCCAACGTTTGTGTCTTCGATTGTTGGGTTACGGCTGACGCCTAACCCAACCTACATTTCATCAATCCAGGTTGTCCGTGACTGCGCCTTTGGATGCAGAACTGACCAATTTCGCATATTTCGCCAACACGCCACGGGTGTAACGCGACGTTGGCTGTTTCCATTTGTCGAAACGGCGGGCAATCTCGTGCTCGTTCACATGCAAGGTTAACTGATTGGTTTCCGCGTCGATGGTGATTTGATCGCCGTTTTGTACTACAGCCAGTGCGCCGCCGGTGTAGGCTTCCGGAGTAATGTGGCCGACTACGAAACCGTGCGTGCCGCCGGAGAAGCGGCCGTCGGTGATTAGGGCAACGTCCTTGCCGAGCCCCTTGCCCATCACCGCCGAAGTCGGCGACAGCATTTCGCGCATGCCGGGGCCGCCTTTCGGACCTTCGTAGCGGATCACGATCACGTCACCCTTGACGATATCGCCGTTCAGAATCGCTTGCAGGGCCTGTTCTTCGGCATCGAAGACTTTCGCCTTGCCGGTGAAGACCAGGCCTTCCTTGCCGGTGATCTTGGCGACCGCGCCTTCGGCGGCGAGATTGCCGTACAGCACGACCAGGTGGCTGTCTTTCTTGATCGGCCGATCCAGTGGATAAATCATATCCTGGCCTTCCGGATAAGGCTTCACGTCGGTCAGGTTTTCGGCCAGCGTCTTGCCGGTCACGGTCAGGCAATCGCCGTGCAACAGGCCGCGGTCGAGCAGTTCCTTCATCAACGGCTGAATGCCGCCGATTTCGATCAGTTCGGCCATCGAATAGCGGCCGCTCGGTTTCAGGTCGGCGACCATCGGCACGTGTTTGCCGATGCGGGTGAAATCGTCCAGCGTCAGTTCGACGCCGGTCGCGTTCGCCATAGCCAATAAATGCAGCACCGCATTGGTCGAACCGCCGAGCGCAATCACGACCGTGATCGCGTTTTCGAACGCGGCCTTGGTCATGATGTCGCGTGGCTTGATGCCTTTTTTCAACAGTTCCAACACCGCCGCGCCCGCGCGTTCGCAATCGAGGCGCTTGTCTTCGGAAACCGCCGCCTGCGCGGAACTGTTCGGCAGGCTCATGCCCAGGGCTTCGATCGCGGACGCCATCGTGTTCGCGGTGTACATGCCGCCGCAGGAACCGGCGCCCGGAATCGCTTTCGCCTCGATTTCGGCCAGTTCCGCGTCGTCGATCTTGTTGTTCGCGCGCGCGCCGACCGCTTCGAAGACAGAGACCACGTCGAGCTTCTTGTCTTTATGGCAGCCCGGCAGAATCGTGCCGCCGTAAACGAAGATCGCCGGACGGTCCAAACGAGACAAGGCGATCATGCAGCCGGGCATGTTCTTGTCGCAGCCGCCGATCGCGACGATGCCGTCAAAACCCTGGCAGCCGACGACCGTTTCGATCGAATCGGCGATTACTTCGCGCGACACCAGCGAATATTTCATGCCTTCGGTGCCCATCGAGATGCCGTCGGAAATCGTAATCGTGTTGAAGATCACCGCTTTGCCATTGGCTTGATTGACGCCGCGCGCCGCATCGTCGGCCAGTCGGTTGATGTGCATGTTGCAAGGCGTTACCATGCTCCAGGTCGAAGCGATGCCGATTTGCGGTTTGTTGAAGTCTTCGTTGGTGAAGCCGACCGCGTGCAGCATCGCGCGGCTCGGCGCGCGCTCCATGCCGTCGACGACCAGGGATGAAAAATGACGGGTTTTATCGGTGCCGGGATTGTCCATGTATCAGTTCCAGGAAAATGTTGAAAAAGGAAAAAAGGGGGGCAATTCTTTAAAGATCGCGCGCCGATTTTCCGGCTGTAAAGATCGATTAAAAACTATCCCAGTTGCTTGTTTTGCGTCGCCAGCTCAGTTTCGGCAGAACGAAGCCCAAAAACATGCCGAGGGAGGCGACGAGGCCGCCATAGAGAAACCAGTCCTGCTCGGTGCGATCCTTCAATGCTTCGTTTTCACGTTCCAGTTGCTTGACTTCTTTTTCGATCTGCACGTAGCGTTCCTGATAATCGTCGCGCTCAGCCTTGATCTGGGCCGCCTCGGCAGCGGTTTCTTTGAGGTCGCTGAGTTCGCGGGCCAATTGATCCCGTTCCTTGCTCAGGGATTGTTCGAGCGTGGTGCCGGGCGTGATGAACTGTTTCAGCTTGATCAGCTCGAGCTTCATCGCCGCGTTTTCGGATTTCAGCGTCGCGTTCTCTTTTGTGGTCGACGCCGGTTGCGTCTGGCTCGGTGGCTCTTTTGCCGTGTTGTTGGTTAGGATATAACCCTCGGTGCCGTCTTGCAGACGTATGCGGGAATAACCGCTTTTCTTGTTGATTTCCAATACGGTCAGCGGAGCGCCGGTCTCCAGTATGCGCACCACGGCCCCTTTATTGCTTGCCTCGCTGCGCAACGCAATGATGTGGGTGTCTGTCACATAGACGGTCTTGGGCGTCTCTCCCGCATGGGTGGCGCCGATCATCAGCAAAGCAGTGAGGAATAGACGTTTAACCATGGGATCTCTTGAGGGGGCGGGGGAGTTGAAATTTTAACGTTATTTTCCGCAGATGAGAAATTCGAGCAGTGCTTTTTGCGCATGCAGACGGTTTTCGGCTTCTTCGAAAACGACGCTTTGCGGGCCGTCGATCACACTGGCCGCGACTTCCTCGCCGCGGTGCGCGGGCAGGCAATGCATGAACAGCGCATCCGGCTTTGCGGCGTGCATGATATCAGCTGTGATTTGATAATCCTTGAAAGCCGCTTCGCGCAATTTTTGTTCTTTTTCTTGCCCCATGCTGGCCCAGACATCGGTGACAAGAAGGTCGGCGTCCTTGGCCGCATCGATCGGCGCGGCGAAAAACCGCACATGATCGCCGGCCGCTTGTACGATCGTCTGATTTGGACGGTAGCCGTCCGGGCAGGCGAGATGCAGGCGAAAGTCGAGAAGCATCGCGGCATGAATATAGGAATGGCACATGTTGTTACCGTCCCCGATCCAAGCGACCGTTTTGCCCTTGATGTCGCCGCGCTTTTCGAAATAGGTCTGCATGTCGGCCAACAACTGGCAAGGGTGCTGCTCATCGGTCAGTCCATTGATTACCGGTACCCTGGAATTCAATGCGAAATTCGTCACCATTTCATGGCTGTGGGTGCGCAGCATCACGCAATCGACCATGCTGGAGATTACCCTGGCGCTGTCTTCGATGGGTTCGCCGCGGCCCAGTTGGGTATCACGAGGCGAAAGAAACATCGAACTGCCGCCGAAATGCGCCATGCCGGCTTCGAACGAAACACGCGTGCGGGTCGAGGATTTTTCAAAAACCATCGCGAGCACCTTGCCTTTCAACGGCTCAAAATTGGGATCGCGATGTTTTTTGAGTTCGATTGCTCGATTGATCAGTTTCCGGAATTCATAGCCGGTAATGTCGAGCAAGCTGATGAAATGTCTGACTTTCATAGTGTTACAACTTGTGCGGTATAGTCTTTAATAAGGCCGGATAAGGTGGCGGCGAGCAATTCGATTTGCGCATCGTCAATAATCAATGGCGGCAGCAGACGAATCGTTTTTTCATTGGTCACGTTGATCAACAGGCCTTGCTCCAGAGCGAGGGAGACCAGATCGCCGCAAGGCCGATCCAGTTCGATGCCGATCATCATGCCTTTGTGGCGAATATCGACAATGCCCAGGATGCCGCTAAGGCTTTCGGTCAATGTCGCGTGGATGGCGCGACCTTGCCGCTCCGCCCGTTCAATCAGATTCTCCTGCTCCAGCGTTTCCAAGACTGCCAAAGCCGCGCTACAGGCAAGCAGGTTGCCGCCGAAGGTCGAGCCGTGGTTACCCGCGGTCAGAACCTGCGCGGCCTTGCCGTGCGCGAGACAGGCGCCGATCGGGACGCCATTGCCCAAGGCTTTCGCGAGCGTTACCACATCGGGCAGTATGCCGTTGTGCTGGAAGGCGAGAAATTTACCGGTGCGGCCGACGCCGGTCTGGATTTCATCCAGCATCATTAATAAATGGTGCCGGTCGCAAAGGGCGCGTATCCGGTTCAGATAATCGGCCGCCGGCACATTCACGCCGCCTTCGCCCTGTACCGGTTCGACCAGAATCGCGACCACTCCGCTGTTTTGGGTCAACGCCTGTTCGATCGCCGCCACGTCGTTATAAGGTACGCGGATGAAGCCTTCGACCAAAGGTTCGAAACCTTGCTGTACTTTCGGGTTGCCGGTCGCGCTCAAGGTGGCCAGTGTGCGTCCGTGGAAACTTTTTTCCATCACGATGATCCGAGGAACATCGATGCCCAGACTGTGGCCGTATTTGCGCGCGATTTTGATCGCGGCTTCGTTCGCTTCGGCGCCGGAATTGCAGAAAAACACGTTATCCATGCCGCTCAATTCGGCGAGCCTGGAAGCCAGCGTTTCCTGCACCGCGATGCCGTAAACGTTCGACGTATGCAAAAGGGTTTCGCTCTGTTTACAGATTGCGCGGTGCACGGCCGGGTGCGCATGTCCCAGACTGCAAACCGCAATGCCGGACAAGGCGTCCAGATAGCGCTTGCCGTCGGTGTCCCACAACCACGCGCCGGACCCGCGCGCAAAGGTCACCGGCAGGCGCCCATAAGTTGGCATGATGTGACTACTCATTTCAATTGCCTGTAAACGAGAAAAACCGGCGACTTATCGCGGCCAGCAGAAAAAAAGGCTCGATTATAAATTTCTATTGACTATCAGGCAAGTAGCGGCGTAAAGATTTGCTTTTTTAATGCGCGCAAACTTGCTAGAATCAACCGCTTTCCTTTATTTGAGTGTTAACAAAAATGAGTGTCATTGACAGAATCAAATCCCAGTTAGAATCGAATTCCGTAGTCCTTTACATGAAAGGCTCGCCCGATTTTCCGCAATGCGGTTTTTCAGGCCAGGCTGTGCACATTCTGGATTCTTGCGGCGCAAAATATGCCTATGTGAATATTTTTGAAGATCCCGAATTGCGCGAGGCGTTGAAAAGTTATTCGAATTGGCCTACCTATCCGCAGTTATATATCTCGGGCGAACTGGTCGGCGGTTGCGACATCATGACCGATTTATACCAAAAAGGCGAACTGGCTAAAATGCTGGAGGCCGCTGCTTCCGTTGCCGGCTGATTTTCCGCGTTTTATTCCTTTCCGACCAAAGTCCCGGCGTTTGTCTAGGATAAAGCCGGCTTCATGTCGCCGCCATCGGGCGGCGACTCTCTTGCATTGTAAACTTCAGCAACTTTCTTTATTCAGCGGGTGCTGATCGACGGCGAATCGATTATGCTTCGCATTCAATCGGATATCTTGGGAATTTGCGATCTCTGATGTCGACAGCGTTAAAATTGGCTGATAAGCTTAAAATTTAAGGCTGGGAAGAGGATGCAAACAGATGAAGGTGCCGGCATACTTGTGGTTGGGAAGGCTCGCTGCGGTTTATTTGCTCTGGTTGACACTCTGGATCGTATTGGGCGACCAGTCCTTTGGCCTTAATTTTTATAATTGGGACCAGACGGCGGTAGCGCTCGCGGCTGCGTTTACGGCGTTTTTTACCGCTTGGAAAACCGATAAGCCTTATAGGGCTTTTCTGCTGTTTCAGAGCCTGAGCCTGGTTATGCTCAGCGTGTCATGGGCAACCTACGATCCCGACAACATTCATCGTGCTTTCCATTTTAAGCATGACGATCTGCCGCCTTATTCCAGCATCAGCTATGGCGGCTTTGCTTTTTTCGGCGTTTGCGCCTGGGGTTATCTGGTCCTCGAACAGTGGTTATGCTATCCGCCGACTACGTTGACCCGGGCCGTTTTTGCACTGTTGTCCGCCGGCTTGTTTTTAATCCTGGCCAATTTTTATTATCCGCTTTATTCGCCGTTGCTCGGCGCAGCATCAGGCAGGCTTGATGCAGTGATATCCGGCTTTGAGTTTCTAATGCTGGTGCTCGGTTTAATTTGTATTCTGCTGAAGCAATCGCTGGCCTTGAACATGACGCTGTTGGCAACGGCGTTGGTGTTGGCGAGTGACTTGGCCTATAGCGAGAACGATGTTCCGTATGGAATCGAGGCGGTCTGGATGTTTGGGCAGTTATTGATGCTGGCGGCGTTCACGGGATTTTCCGGTCAGCAACTGCAAGCGAACGGCAGTCAGGAATTAGGCAAGGGGCGGTCGGGCCTGTCGGCGGTGCTGATACTCTTGTCGCTGGGCGGATTGCTGTTGGCGGTCGCGGTGGGCTTTTTGCCGATTCATCGGGTTTGGAAATCGTTTTATGCGGTGTTATTCGTGGTCGCGCTGGCCGTGATTGAAGTGTGGCTGACCGACCGCTTTGATGATACGGTCAAATATCTGAAACATCATGTCCAGCGCCTGCTGCATAATCGTCTCCGGTCAGAGGACTGGAAATCGGCAGATACCCGTATTTATGCGACATTGCAATCGACAGGACTTGGCGGTTATCTCGATTTTCTGGACGCGTCCGCGCTGAAACTCAAGCGGGATGTGATCTTTCTCGGCCCGGAAAGACTGTTTCCGGTTGCGGCGGCGGATGAAGGCGAAACCGGAACAAAAACATGTTTCTTGGTGATGCCTTTCAGTCATGCCTGGTCGAACGACGTGCACAAAATCCTTTCCGGCGCCTGCAAGGCGCTGTCGGTACAAGCGGTGCGCGGCGATGACGTGTTCACGCCGACCGATATTCTGGTCGACATCTGGAAAAGTCTCAATATGGCAGATTTTGTGATCGCGGACATTACCGGCCGCAATCCGAATGTGCTTTATGAACTCGGCATCGCGCATACGCTGGCCAAGCCGGTGTTGATTATTTCGAGAAATGCCGGCGACATTCCGATCGACTTGAGCACCCGGCGGGTAATCCTCTACGGACAGAATGAAGAAACCTGGCGCGAGGATTTGGAATTAAAAGCCAGTCAGGCGATCTCCGAAATCATCCGTGCTTATGGTTTGTAAAGGAAAGTGAATGAGATTTAGAGGCATCAACATACAGGGTTTGCTTGTCTGCTTGTTAGTGGCAAATCGTTTCCTGGCCGCCGATCTTCGTGCGGCGGATCAGCCGCCGCTTGCGCCGGGATACGGCAATTTGCAATTCACTTTGCCGGAGCCTGGTACCTATCAATTGCCGCCCTTGGGCGAAGCCGCCGACGGCAACGTGCTGGACAGTCACGGCAATGCCTTGAAACTGCATGATTTACTAGGCGGCAAGGTCGTGCTGCTCAGCTTTGTCTATTCGACCTGCAACGATGTGAACGGTTGCCCATTGGCGACCGCCGTGCTGCATAAAATCAAGCAGCGCCTGGCCAAGGAAGCGGATATTGCGGCCAAACTCCGGCTGATCACGTTCAGTTTCAATCCCGAGCATGATACCCCTGAAATGATGGCGAAATATGGCGAGGAATTTCAAGCGCCGGGCGTCGAATGGCATTTTTTGACAACCGCATCCGAAGCCGACTTGCAGCCGATTCTCGACGGCTACGGGCATACGGTGCAGAAGGTTTATGACGCCGAGGGCAAAAGCACCGGCACGTTTTCGCATGTGCTGCGGGTTTATTTGATTGATCAGGATAAACGCATCCGCAATATTTATAGTGTATCGTTTCTGCACGCGGATACGCTGATCAATGACATCAGGACATTGCTGACCGCCGCACCGAAAGCCTCGGTAAAAAAGGCTGCCTCGATCGGCAAGCCGTCGCTTTATCAGTCCGGCGATAATAAGTCGCATTATGATAGCGGCGATTATCAGACCCATTCGGTTTCGATGAAGGAGAGGCAAGGCAAGTCGATCGATCTTCTGGCTCACGCACGAAAGCCGATTCTGGGCTTGCCGCGCGTACCCGTGCCGAAAGACAATCCGCTGACCGCCGCAAAAATCGGCCTGGGCCGCAAACTGTTCTATGACCGCCGCTTGTCGCTGAACAAGACGTTTTCCTGCGCGATGTGCCACATACCGGAGCAGGGCTTTACCAACAACGAAATGGCGACTGCGGTCGGCGTTGAAGGAAGGAGTGTTCGGCGCAATTCGCCGACCTTGTATAACGTGGCTTATCTTACCAGTCTGTTCCATGATGGCCGGGAGACGACCTTGGAACAACAGGTCTGGGCGCCGCTCCTGGCGCACAATGAAATGGCGAATCCGTCGATCGGTTATGTGTTGGAGTCGATCGCACGAAACGCCGACTACCACGGACTGTTTCAAAATGCCTTCGGCAGGGGGCCGAGCATGGAAACCGTCGGCATGGCGATCGCCAGCTACGAACGTGCTTTGAATTCGGCCGCTTCTCCTTTCGACCATTGGTATTACGGTAAGGATAAAAAAGCGCTGGATGAGCAAGCGCAACTGGGCTTCAAACTGTTTACCGGCAAGGCGCAGTGTTCCGGGTGCCATACGATCGACTCCCGCTTTGCGTTATTCACCGATAACGGCTTCCACAATACCGGCATCGGTTACGCAGGCGCGATGGGCGGCACGACCGGTAAGCAGCGCGTGCAGGTTGCACCGGGCGCATTCGTCGAGGTCGATCGCGGGATCATTGCTTCGGTCTCCGCCGGCAAGGACAACGACCTCGGCCGCTATGAGGTCACCCAAAAGCCCGAGGACCGTTGGAAATACAGGACGCCGCCGTTGCGCAATGTCGGTTTGACCGCGCCTTACATGCATGACGGCAGTCTACAAACATTGGAAGAGGTGGTACGGTTTTATAATGAAGGCGGACAGACGAATGAAAATCTGGACCCGATGATCCATCCCTTACATTTGAGCAATGAGGAGGTTGCGGCGTTGGTCGCGTTTCTGAAAAGCCTGACCGGTTCGAGCATCGGCGATCTGGTCGGCGATGCTTTTGCCGCGCCGGTCGGCGACGCGCGCTAAAAATTTCATTGGTGTAATCAACGCTTGATCGAGTTGCCGCGCCCAACATAAGATTTATCTATCATTGCCGGAGGATTCCTACAAGTCAGTAATATGGAGAAACCGCCGACTGTCAGCATGAAATCCGTCTCCGCAAGGTGCTTGAGAGGCAAGCCCAACCAAGCACCTTGCGAAAAATCACATTACGCTATAATAAAAAAGGTTAAGTGTGGATTGTAATATCCCTTTTCCTGTTTTAAGCCAATGATAATCGACTGGATTGTCAAGATTTAATTGGTGTCATCCTGAAATCGGGACGGGCGAAGACGATTTTGTTCACATGACCTTAGACCGGTGTGATCGCCTCTGTTTGTTACTCCTGAGTTTATTCTTCCAAACTTGATAGAGCCATGAAATTATGATTTTAGTTACTGGAGGCGCCGGTTATATCGGTTCTCACACTTGCCTGGAACTGTTGCAGGCCAATTATTCAGTCGTTGTGGTCGACAATTTTTGCAACAGTAAAGAAGAATCGCTGCGTCGAGTAGAAAAGCTGTCTGGGCGCAAAATTACACTGATAAGAGGCGATGTCCGCGACCGGATTTTGCTGCGGAAGGTGTTTGCGGAGCATAAAATTGACGCAGTGGTGCATTTCGCCGGCCTGAAGGCGGTTGGCGAGTCTGTGCAGAAGCCTCTTGTTTATTATGATAACAATGTCGCCGGTAGTGTAGCGCTTGCCGAAGTCATGGAGGAGTACGGGGTGAGGACGCTGGTATTCAGCTCTTCAGCCACGGTCTATGGTAATCCCGACAGACTTCCGTTCCGCGAGGATTTTCCGGTTGGGGCAACGACCAATCCCTATGGAAGCTCCAAATTGATGATAGAGCAGATTTACCGGGATCTGGTTACCTCCGATCCGGAATGGCGGATTGTGCTGTTACGCTACTTTAACCCGGTCGGTGCGCATGAAAGCGGCATGATCGGAGAGGATCCCAGCGGCATTCCCAATAATCTTATGCCTTTTATTGCTCAAGTCGCTACTGGCCGTCTTGAGGAGCTAAGTGTGTTCGGCAACGATTATGCAACTCCCGACGGTACTGGAGTGCGTGATTATATTCATGTGACTGATCTGGCTTTGGGCCATCTTGCTGCATTGAAAGCCATTCCGGAAATGAGCGGCGTGGTGGCGATTAATCTTGGCACCGGCCGAGGATTTAGTGTGTTGGAAATGGTGAAAGCTTTCGAAGCAGTCAGCGGTAAAAAAGTGCCTTTCCGTATCGTTCCCCGTCGCCCAGGCGATATCGGTGCGTATTATGCCGACCCGACACTGGCTTTTGAATTGTTAGGGTGGAAAGCCGAACGCGGAATTGAGGCCATGTGCCGCGATACTTGGCGCTGGCAATCGATGAATCCGGGCGGATATGCGGAGAACGATTAGCAGCCTGCCGCTTGGGTTGGCAGGTAGGCTATCGATGTATTAAAGAGTGGTATCGGTAGGTCAAAACAAACGTCCTTGCCATAGGGGGCTCACGGCCTTGTAAAAGGGCCGCCTCGGGCCCGGGCATCAGGCGTAATTCTTATCATGGGCTTCCGTCAATTCTCGCTGCGCGGCCTTCGAGCCTTGGCAGGCAAATGGAAACGGGTCGCTTTAGCCTTCACTGAAGCGGATGCATGTGCTTTCTTACGCTTGGGAAGCGGAGATCGTGAGTGGTGAGCGCTTAAACAGATCAAGCGCTCGACAGTAAACGATAGCGGATCGTTTTCATCCGGCAGCCCGTGGCTTTAGCCGATAAGCGCTTTGTTCAAAGCCAAAAAATCCGCCAATGCGCTGAAATCAGGTTGTTTCAAATACGGTAATACGCCGAGTAAAGGAATGTGAAGCGCCTGCTCGAGAGTGCTGATATTGGCTTCAGCATATGGCATGTCGGCATCGGTACGAACCGCGATCCAGCCGGCAAACTTGAGCCCTTTTATAGCGATCGCTTGCGCGGTCAATTTAGCATGATTGATACAGCCAAGTTTGATTGCTACCGTCAGGATTACCGGCAATCCGAAGGCCAGCGCAAGATCGCTGATGTCTTCCCGATCATTTATCGGTGCATACCAGCCGCCGGCGCCTTCGACCAGGACGATATCGGCCAGGTTTTTCAGTTGCTCGAAGCGGGACGTCAGCGCGGCTAAATCGACGGGGTTATTCTTTCCGGCCAGATGCGGCGAGATCGGGGGTTCGTAGGCATAAGGATTGATAAGGTCGTAGTCGATATGAATGCTAGCGTATTGTTGAAGCAGCAATGCATCATCATTTTTTAATTTGCCGCCCTCAACCCGGCAGCCCGAGGCGACCGGTTTCATGCCAACAACCGTTCTGTGCTGATTTTTGAAGGCCTGCATCAACGCCAGTGTCGCCCAAGTTTTGCCGGCATTGGTGTCGGTGCCGGTGATGAAATAGCCTTGTTGCATGATGTTTAGGCTCTTGCAGAAACCAGCAAAATTTCGAAGGTGGCAGGAATCGAGAGTCCGTAACGGTGGCGTTCATAAGCGCTTGACATCGCCTGCATCCGCGCT
Source organism: Methylomicrobium sp. Wu6 (assembly GCF_035916875.1). NCBI lineage: Bacteria > Pseudomonadati > Pseudomonadota > Gammaproteobacteria > Methylococcales > Methylococcaceae > Methylomicrobium > Methylomicrobium sp. Wu6. The sequence continues at coordinate 54,449 of NZ_JAXUHN010000096.1, read as the reverse complement.
TTGCCGGTTAGGTTTTTCGGGCGTGCAAGATGTGAGTTATGAGCTCCGATCTGTTTCAGTTCGCGCATTAGATCGATTACCGACGCATAGCGGGAGATATGCAAAGTCCGCTGAATCCGGCAGGCGCTAAAGCCTGCCGCTTGCAAGAAGCTCATCAGTTCCTGTTCGTGAAGAAAGGCGTTCACATGCGGCAGGTCGTCAACCTTTGCCCAGGCGCTTTTGAGTTCGTGCAGGGTCTCTGGGCCGAAGGTCGAGAAGATCAGCGGGCTGCCTGGCTTCAGTATCCGCCGCAAATCGGCAAGCACTTTTTCCAGCGGGTCGCACCATTGCAGGGCCAGATTCGAATAGACGCCATCCAGGCTATCGGTTGCGAACGGCAGCCGTTCGGCGTCGGCGCAGACATAATTCAGCGCCGGTTTTGAACCCTTTTTTCGGTTCAGTTTACAACGCGCGGCTTCGATCATCGACGCTGCAATATCCAGCGCGATCACTATGTCGGGTTTGCACTCGGCGGACAACAAAAGCTCGGCCAAATTGCCGGTGCCGCAGCCGAGATCGAGCACGCTGCCTTGCATGCCTTCGGTCTCGGCCAGTTGGGTGACATCGATCGCGCTGCGCCGTTGCAGCGCCGCGGCCTGATCATAAGTCGCCGAGGCGGCGGCGAACGATTGTTTGATCCGGGATTTATCGAGCAGCGCCGCGTTCATCGTGACTCCATGAAGCCGCAAATGAGCCGAATCAGCTCTTCCTGATGGGTCAGGAAGGGCACATGCCCGGCTTTTTCGAGCAGATGCAATTGCAGGTTCGGTTGCAGGCGCTGCAAATGCGCGCCGACCGCGTGTGGAACCAGCGTGTCCCTGCCGCCAAGAATCGCCGCGAAGGGGCGGTCGAACGCCGCCAACGCCGGGCGCAAGTCGGCTTCTTTCAGGATCTTCAGGCCTTGCCGCAACGCGGTATTGTCGGGCGGGTCGCACTCGAAAACCGCCGCTTTCAAGGTCTTCAACAGGGCTTTCGTATCCGCAAGGCCGTGCACTTGCAGCGCCAGAAAGCGCAGCAGGGTTTGCTGGGCATCTTCGCTCAACTGGCCGGAAAAGACGTCCAATACGCGGGGCGAAACGCCCGGCCAATGGTCGGGGTTATTGGCCGCATCATGGGTGCGGATAAACCTGGGATTGCCGGCCAGCAATATCAATGCCTCGGCGCGCTCCGGAAAGCGGGACGCGATGTCGAGCGCGACCGTCGCGCCGAGCGACCAGCCCAGCCAGCAGGCCGGCTCATCGCCAACCGCGGCGACAAGCGCCGAACCGAGATGCTCCAGATCGAAAGCAGAAATCCTGCCACTACGCCCATGTCCCGGCAGATCGATGCAGGTGACGCGATATTGCCTGGCCAACGCTTTCGCGAAAGGCCGCCAGATTCCCGTGTGCATGCCCCAGCCGTGGATCATCACGATAGACTTGCCGTGACCGTAGGTTTCTGTATGGAGGTGTGTCATGTCGCCTTGAGCCTGTCCAATGAATCCAGCAGTCTGTCGATTTCGGCTTCTTCATGCGCGGCGGAAAAGGTTACCCTGAGCCGTGCGCTGCCTTGGGGTACGGTCGGCGGCCGGATCGCGCCGACCAAAAAGCCTTGATCAAGCAAGGCCTCGCTGAACGCCGTGGCTTTCCGGCTATCGCCGATCAGAATCGGCTGGATAGGCGAGGGGGACGGCATCAGCTCGAAGCCGATTTGCAGAGCGCCTTGCCGGAAGCGTTCGGTCAAATGTTTCAGCTTGTCGCGCCGCCAGTTTTCGGCGCGGACAAGCTTCAAGCTGGCGCGCGTGGCTTCCGCAATTGCGGGCGGCAGCGCGGTGGTGTAAATATAAGTGCGCGCTTTTTGAATCAACAGTTCGATCAGGGTGTCGGAGCCCGCCACGAAGGCGCCGAAGGTGCCGAACGCCTTGCCCAGCGTACCGACCAGTACCGGTACGTCGCTTTGCCGCAAGCCGTAATGTTCGAGTACGCCGCCACCCTGCTCGCCGAGTACGCCGAGGCCGTGTGCGTCATCGACCATCAGCCAGGCGTCCTTATCTTGGGCGAGCCTCGCGATGGCCGGCAGCGGCGCCAGATCGCCGTCCATGCTGAAGACGCCGTCGGTCACGATCAGTTTTTTACCGCTGACGGCGTTGAGGGTATTCGCCAGATGTTCGAGATCGGCATGCCGATAGCGCTTGAAGCGCGCGCCCGACGACAATCCGCCGTCGACCAGCGAGGCATGGTTCAGGCGGTCTTCGATCACCGTATCGCCGCTGCCGATGAGCGCGGAAATCGCGCCGAGGTTCGCCATGTAGCCGGTAGAGAACAATAAGGCGCGTTCGCGGCCGCAAAACTCGGCCAGTTCCTCTTCGAGCGCGTGATGGGCTGCGCTATGGCCGCAGACCAGATGCGCCGAGCCGCTGCCGACGCCGTAACGGTCGGCGGCGTTTTTGAACGCGCGGATCACTTCCGGATGATTCGCGAGGCCCAGATAATCGTTGCTGCAAAAATTGATCAGCTCGCGGCCGTCTGCAGTCAGATGGACGCCCTGGGGCGAGGCAACGATTCGCCGTTTGCGGTACAAGCCTTGAGCGGCGACTGCTGCGAGTATGTTTTCGGCATCGGTCTGGAAGGAATTCATCGAAAAAATCAGGCTAGGCTGGCCTTTAGAGGTAACTTGAGCGGGGCGGGGTTTGCGCCCCCGTTCCAAACGTTTCAATGCGTACATGGGGGCATTGAACCGGATATATCCAGGCGCCAAACGTTACGGACGGGATGTATATCCCGTCCGGCGGCGAAGAATAACGATCTGCGCCGGAGCGTATCCTTAAGGGCATAAACGGGAACGATGCATGGCGACTATTGATGCGCGTAGCTCGATCCGCCCATATGCACGCCCAGCCGGTCGAACAGCGCTTTGTCGCGATTCGTCATCGGGTTGTCGGTGGTCAGCAGTTTTTCGCCGTAGAAGATCGAATTGGCGCCGGCCAGGAAGCACAAAGCCTGCATTTCGTCGGTCATGCCGGTGCGGCCTGCGGACAAGCGCACCCGGGAATTCGGCATCATGATCCGGGCGACCGCGATGGTCCGGATGAAAACAAACGGGTCAAGCGCTTCGACGCCCATCAACGGCGTGCCTTCGACCTGCACCAACATGTTGATCGGCACGCTTTCGGGATGCGCGGGCATATTGGCCAGCTCGAGTAACAGCTTGGCGCGGTCGTCGTCGCTTTCGCCCATGCCGACGATGCCGCCGCAGCAGACGTTGATGCCGGCGTCGCGGACGCGCGCGAGCGTATCGAGACGGTCCCGGTAGGTGCGGGTAGTGATGATTTCGGAATAATACTCTTCGGAGGTGTCCAGATTGTGATTGTAGTAATCGAGGCCGCCATCCTTCAGGCGCGCGGTCTGTTCGTCGGTCAGCATGCCGAGCGTCACGCAGGTTTCCATGCCCAGCGCTTTGACGCCTTGCACCATTTCGACTACTCTCTCAATATCCTTGTCCTTCGGTTTGCGCCAGGCCGCGCCCATGCAGAATCGGCTCGCGCCTTCGGCCTTGGCACGCTCGGCGGCTTTCAGTACGTCCTCGACCGGCATCAATGCCTCCGGCTTCAGGCCGGTGTCGTAACGGGCGCTCTGCGGGCAATAGCCGCAATCTTCCGAGCAGGAGCCGGTCTTGATGCTCAACAGGCTGCTGACCTGCACTTCGTTTGGATCGAAATAGGTCCGGTGCGCGCATTGCGCCTTGAAGATCAGGTCGTTGAAAGGCAGTGCGAACAGTGCGCGCACTTCGTCGAGCTGCCAGTCATGGCGGATCGGCGCGGCGGCTTCGAGGGCGCTGGCGGCGGGATGGGCGGTCATGCGAAAGATCTCCGGGGGTAAATTGAAAACTGATCAACCCATTCATGTGAAAATGGTGAACAACTGGCTCGATATTATACAGCAACTGCTGTTTCCGCCAACCTGTATCCTGTGCGGGAATGCGGGTCAGGCGGGCCGCGATCTTTGCTCTCACTGCCAGCTGCAATTGCCGGTCAATGCTTGCTGTTGTCCGTGCTGCGCGAATGCGATGGCCGCGGCCGAGTCCGATAGGCTTTGCGGACGCTGTATCAGCAGTCCGCCCGCCTTCGATAAAGTCCATGCGCCTTTTTTGTATCAGGAAGGCATCCGCTATTTGATTACCGGTTTGAAATTCAGCGCTCGCCATGCGCATGCGCGTTTGCTCGGCCAATTGCTCGTTGAGCATGTCCGGCAGCAAGCACGGATGCCCGATTGCATCCTGCCGGTGCCTTTGCACAATGCGCGATACCGAGAACGCGGTTTCAATCAGGCGATTGAAATCGGAAGAGTCGTTGCCTCCGAGATTGGGGTTCCGCTTGATTTGACCTGTTGCCGACGGCGGCGCGATACCCCGCATCAGGCTGGGCTGAGCGCTAAACAGCGGCGCAAAAACATCAAAAATGCCTTCGAACTGGCCAGGCCGGTGCCATACCGCCATGTCGCGATTATCGACGATGTGATGACGACCGGTTCGACCGCGCATGAGATGGCTTCGCTACTCAAACGGCACGGAGTCGAGAGGATCGATGCCTGGGTTTGTGCACGGGCTTGATTCAGCATTTATATTATGATGAACAAAACCACGCAATTTACGGAGAGGACATGAGCCAAATGATGGTGCGCGATTTTTCCCGTTTGAATGATCTGACCTTCGATGTGCTGATTTGCGGCGGCGGCATTTACGGGGCCTGGACCGCCTATGATGCGGCCTTGCGTGGCCTCAAAGTCGCGCTGGTCGACCGAGGCGATTGGGCGAATGCGACATCGAGCGCATCGAGCAAGCTGGTGCACGGCGGCCTCCGTTATCTCGAGAATTTCGATTTCAAGCTGGTGCGCAAAACGCTGGCCGAACGGCAGATGCTGATGGTCGCAGCGCCGCATCGTGTGCGGCCCTTGCGCTTCGGCGTGCCGGTTTGCCGGGGCAGCCGGCTCGGCAGTTTTCGGCTGGCTGTGGGGCTGACGCTGTATGACGGACTGGCCGGTTCGATCGCCGATGAACAAGGTTTTCGGCGTTACGATGGCCGCGAGTTTGCCGGGCGCTTTCCATGTTTGCGGACATCGGGGTTGAAGGCCGGCTTTACCTATCTCGATGCGCAGACCGACGATGCGCGCCTAGTGCTGGAACTGGTTGCGGGCGCCGAAAGTGCCGGCGCCGTCTGTTTGAACTATTGCAAGGTCAGCGATTTTTTCGAACGGAACGGCATACTTGTCGAAGCGGTAGTGACCGATCAACTCACCGGAGATAGCGTCACGGTGCAGGCGAAACAGTTCGTGAATACGGCCGGGCAATGGGCGCGTTTGCTGGATGCTGAATGCAGCTACCGCTTGAGCAAGGGGGTGCATCTGATTCTGCCGAACCTGTTGGACAAGGAAGCTTTATTGTTGACCGCGAAGTCCGACGGCCGGGTGTTTTTCATGATTCCCTGGTATGGAAGAACCCTGGTCGGTACAACCGACACCGATTATGACGGCGATCTCGATGCGGTCAAGGCCGAGGATAAGGACATCGATTATTTGCTGAATGAGGTGAATGGCGTCGTCAAAGACGCGAACTGGATGAAAACAGACATCATCGGCGCTTTCGCGGGGCTGCGGGTGTTGAAGAAGAGTGATCGGTCTTCCCCGTCCGCGGTCAGCCGGGACTGGGAGTTGCATGTCGGGGACAATGGCCTGTTGACCTCGATCGGCGGCAAACTGACTTCGGCCAGAAGCGATGCGGCGCAGATTGTCGATAAACTCTGCGATCGCCTGGGAGTTCGGCAGCCGTGCACAACCTTCGGCAAGCCGCTACCCTGGTCGCCGGGGCCCGATTTTCAAGGTTGGTCAGCAGAGGTGACCCAGCGCGCCCTGGAAGTCGGAATCGATAGCGAAAGCGCGAAATGGCTGCTTTTTCGTCATGGAAGCCGCGCCTCGGAAGTCTTGGCGTTATGCGAAGACCATCCCGAATCGGCCGCACGGATCATTCCTGAGTCGCCTTTTGTCGTCGCCGATTTGCTGTTTTGTGCGCGTACCGAAATGGTCGTGCATCTCGAGGACTTGCTGCGGCGCCGGCTGCCTTTGCTGATTCTGGCGAAGTTGAAGCCGGAAGATCTGCGGCGGATCACGGACATCGTCGCGCCGGTATTGGCTTGGGATCAAGGACGGCGCGAGTCGGAACTCAAAGCCACTTGCGTTTCCTGAAGAAATTCAACAATAGGCCCGATATCGCGATAAAAATGACCCATAGCAACGGATAGCCCCATCGCCATTTCAATTCGGGCATGAATTCGAAGTTCATTCCGTAAACTCCGGCGATGAAGGTCAACGGGATGAACAGCGTCGAAAACACGGTCAACACCTTCATCGTCTCGTTCATTTTATTGCTGATGCTGGACAGGTAAATGTCCAGCATGCCGGAAATCAGGTCACGGTAGGACTCCAGCGCTTCGATGATGCGTATCGCGTGGTCATAAACATCGGTGAAATAATGTTTGGTGCGTTCGCTCAATAGCGGCGATTCGCTGCGATGGATCGCGGCCAGCAGTTCCCGGAGCGGCGAGATCGAGCGGCGCAAATATATCAGTTCGCGTTTGATTTTCTGTATCGCCGTCAGCGTATCGTTGGTCGGGTTGGTCAACAGTTCGTCTTCTATCGTTTCGATCAGATCGTCAAAGGTATCTTGCAGAGCGAAATATTCATCGATCACCGTGTCCATGATCACGTAAACCAGATAATCGCTGCCTTGAGCGCGTAGATGGCTTTGCGGGATATTCAGTCGGTTGATGATAGGGTCCAGGATGTCGTCGGGTTTTTCTTTGAAAGTAAAGACGATGTTATTCAGCAGGAGTAGGCTGATTTGCTCGTATTCGACCGATGCGTCACCGTTCTGCAAGGTAATCGCTTTGAATACGATGTACAAATAATTCTCGAAATCCTCGAATTTGGGGCGCTGATGCGTATTCAGAATGTCTTCGAGCACCAAGTCGTGGATGCCGAAATACCGCCCGATCGCCTCGATTACCGAGACATTCTGCAAGCCGTTCACAATGATCCAGGTGATCGTGTCGGGCGTGATGTAGGGCAGGATGTCGTCGACCGAGGCAAGCGTGCGTTTTTCGATTTGCGAGGCGTTGTAATTGATCACCGAAATGCTTTGGATGTGATCATGTACATCGCCGACATGCACCAGCGACCCTGGCGGCATGCCCGATTTTTCGGAGGCGTAACTTAATGATTCAATCATTTACGTTAGGGATGGGCCGATAAAACAGGAAATAAACCTTTCAAACCGCTCGCCATGAATTCGATAGCCAGCGCCGACAGCACCAGTCCCATCAGCCGGATAAAGACATTGATGCCGGTCTGGCCCAGGCGTCGGGTTAGCCAAGGGATAAAACGGATTACTATCCATAAAATCAGTACGACCGCGAGGATGTCGAGGCTGATTAGCAGATAATGCCGGACACTGTCGCCCATTTGCGCATACAGGATCACCGTACTGATCGCGCCCGGGCCGGCCAAAAGCGGCATTGACACCGGCACGATCGCGATTGACTTATGGTTTTCGAGCGTCTCCGCTTCCTGTCGGTTTTGCACTGTTTCACTGGTCTTTGCTTGCAGCATCGAGAGAGCCATTAACATCAGCAAAATACCGCCGCTGATTTTAAAGGAGTTAATACTGATACCGAAAAAATAAAGCAAATCTTCGCCGATAAACAGTGATATAAAAAGGATTGCCGTGACCGCCAATGCGGCTGTACTGGCGATCGCATTCAGTTGGGTGCGGCTGCCGCGCCCCACCATTCCGGCGATGATCGGCATTGCGCCGATCGGATCGACCACCGCCAAGAGAGTAATGAAGATTTTTATGTAGTCGGTGTATTCGAGCATGATTTATCTTCCCGCAAGGAATAACTTGCGGCGAGTGATTGTAAAGCTGCAATGCATTCTAGCCTTCGTTCGACTAGGCTATTTCCGAAGGCTTGGCAACCGGATGCATTCTGTGCTTGAACACCAGTGAGCTCAGCGCTGGCAGAACCACGAACGTGCAGGTCATGATCCAAAAAATACCGATCGTAATCACCAGGCCCATGCTCGCGATGCCCTGATGCGGCGAAAACGCCAGGCCCGCGAAACTCGACGCGGTGGTCAAGGCGCCGTAGAACATCGCCCGCGCGGTGCTCGACTGGTAGATGTTCTGCTCTTCCGACAGTGAGTGATGCAGTTTTTCGACCATGTGAATGCCGTTATCGACACCGAGCCCCAACAGTAGAGGCAGGGCGATGATATTCGCGAAGTTGATCGGCGTGTCGGTCAGCACCGTGCTGGCCATCGTAAAGAGTCCGGCCAGAATCAGCGGGGTCATGACCAGCAGGGTGTCGATCAGATTGCGCCGGATCGCCATCAGCAGCAGGGCGATCGTGATCAGCGCGATGATGATCGCTTGTTGAAAGGAGTTGATCACTTCCTTCATCGACTCCCAATACATGACCGGCAAATCGGTCGTATCCGGCGCGATCGCCTGAACGTCGGCGATGAACTTGGCCATGTTGCCGAGATCGTTCAAATCATACTTCGGAACGATCTGAATCCGGTACAGGCCGGTCTTGCTGAGCCATCTTTCCTTGATGTCCTGCGGCACGTCGTCGAGGGTCACTTCGCTCGCGTTCAGGCTCGCGTAAAGTTCGTTCATCACCTTCGGTAGCGTGCCGAGCAAGGTAATCTGCACTTGTTCGATGAATTGGCGGCGGCTGGTTTCCTGGCGCGCATCCAATTCGAGCAAAATGTCGCGCAATTCTTTGCGCAGATTGGTCAGCGATTCGATTTCCTTCGCGTCCTTTTTGGTCGGCAGGACCGTGTCGATCGCTTTGATCAGTTTAACGATGCCGGGTTCCGGCTCCAGGTCCGGCTGCAATTCGGGGAAGCGTTGCGGTTGCGCGCCGAGCATCAATGCGATTTCATCGATGATCGCCAACTTGTCTTCCTGATTGTCCGGCACGAAATCGAACAGGCTGATCGTTTTATCGACAGTATCGATCTTGGCGAGTTGCTGTTGCAAAGCTTTGGCTTTGCCCGCATCTTGCGCAAGGACCGTCAGGGTCATCGGGGACGTGTCCTTGTCCTTCATCAGACTCTTGAAAGCGATCACCGATTCGGTTTGGGGATCGCGCAGATTCAGCGGATTAAAGTCGGTCTTGACTTTGAAAACCAGAATGACCGACAGCAGGGTCAGCACCGCCGTCCCGATCGCAATCGGTTTCGCGAAATGCAGGGTCAGATGGGCAGATTTTTCCCCCAGGGTCGCCAGGGTCGGGTGTGTGGAATCTGCTTCTTTCGGCACCGAGACCGGTACGAACTTGAGCAGCAACGGTAATACGGTCAGCGTCACCAACAAACAAATGAACAAACTGGTGCCAGCCAAAAGACCCAGTTCCGACACGCCTTTATAATCGGTCGGAATGAAGGCGTACAGTCCAATCGCTGTGGTGCCGGCGCACAATAACAGCGACGGGCTGGTGCTGAGCAAGGTGCTGCGAATCGCACGGACCCTGTCGACATGATGAAGCAGGTTGTCCCGGTAGCGTAAACAGAAATGGATCGCGTATTCGACGCCGAGGCCGATATTCGAGACCGCGAATGCGACCGAAATCAGATTCAATTCCTTGACCGAAAACGCGGCGAAGCCGCCGCAAAACACCATGCCCAAGGCGAGCGTGAATAGGGTCGCCAATGTCAGTGCGAGCGAATGGTAGGCTTTCAACAGAATCACGAAAACCAGCACCACCGAGAAAATACTCGCATTGAAGGTGCCGGTGCTCATGCCCAGGAGTTCGTCATCCTCCAGGCCGACTTCGCCGGTGACCCAGACTTTGACCGCTGGCAGATTCGGCTCCTGAATGGTCGCGGCGGCTTTGCGGATCGCCTCGATCGCAATTTCGGCAGGACGAATCGAGGAATAATCGAATTTGGGGAGCACATTGATGAAGCCTTTGTTCGCGCTTGCCTTCGTGATTTTCTGCTCGGCGATCAGGTTTTCCCAGGACAACAGGCTATTTTCGCCGTTGATCCGCTTATGCAGGGCGGCATTGATCTTATCGATCAGCGAAGTCAGGTCGATCGGTACGCTTTGATCCTTGTTCGCGGAGGTCAGCGCATCTTCGAGGATCGAAAAAAAGCCGGTCAGATCCGGTTCCTTCGAAATCCGGCCGATGAAGGGCTGCGCCTGCGACAGGCTGTTCGACAAGGTTTGCAGATCGTCCTGTTCGAGATAGAGCAGGCCGTTGCGGTGGAAATACTCATTGTCGTTCGGAACGTAGACCGAATCGAAATTGGTCTTGTCCGCGGCGAGTAAACGGCCCAGGCGTTTGGTCGCCGATTTGGTCAGTTCGGGCGTGTCCGACTCGACCACCAGCAACAGCGTATGCAAATCTTTCGAGAAGTTCTGTTCGAACTTGCGGCGGTTTTGCTGAAACGGCGCATCGGGAGCGATCAGTTCCGCGGTATCGGTATTGATGCTTAAATGGCCGGCAGTGTATTGTATGACGCCAGCGACCAGCAGGCAGATGATCAGGAAGCTTTTGAACGGATTGCCTAGGATGCGATTCCCTACGGACGAGATAATGTGTTGTACGGTGGTTATGGAAGACATTGTGCGGGTGTCCTTGGTCCAGGCAATTATGGCTGGGTGAGAATATTTAACGTAGTGAACGAGTCTGTTTGCGATTCGAGTAACTGATTGTTCTGCAGCCGGATGAATAGCGCGGCGAGGTGTTCGGCATTGGCGGTTTTGATCCCTTGTTCCTGGCCGAGGCACAAAAGCGCGGTGGACCAGGCGTCGGCGATGACCGGATCGGCATGCGCGACCGTCACCGAGACCAGATCGTGCGTGACCGGGCGTCCGGTGCGCGCATCCAGGATATGGCCGTAGCGTTGGCCGTTCGCATCGAAATAATGCCGGTACGTGCCCGAGGTCATGATCGCGAGCGTGGCATCCTGAGGCATCGATAAAATTTTATGCAACTGGTGCTCGCCGGGCAGCGGTTTTTCGATTGCGATGCGCCAGGACGAGTGATCCGGCTTGTGGCCGCGGGTTTTCAGTTCGCCGCCGATTTCGACCATATAATCGTTCACGCCATGTTTTTCGAGCACGCGGCTGATGCTTTCAACGCTATAGCCTTGCGCGATCGAGGAAAGATCGACTTGTAACTCGGCTTGTTTTTTGCTCAGATGAGTATCATCGACGGGGGTCAGTTTCGCCATGCCGATCTGCTTCAGCGTATCGGCAATCGCTTTGTCGTTCGGAACGGACGGCCTTTCGCCATTAAAGCCCCAGAGCGTGAACAACGGCTTGATCGTCAGATCGTAGCAGCCTTGCGAGGCTTGATGCACGGCTGACGCGATCCGCGCCAACTGTACGATTTCGGGGCCGACTTCCTGGCTCCCGGTGTTGGCGCTGCGATTGAACACTTCGATAACCGAATCGGGGCGGTAATTCGAAAGTAGCTTATCGATAGTGGCGAATTCGTTATCGACCGCTTTTTTGACCGCTTGCGCATCGATGGGAGAGGCGGACCAATAACTGATATGATAACTGGTGCCTTGTGCAAATCCTTTTAATTGCTGCAATGCCGGTGATTTCGTACAGCCGGCGAGCGCAATGAACAAAAGCGTCGTCGTTACGCGGGACAAAACGGACGTAATACCGGTGTTCAATGTTGAGCGATGTCGATCGATAGTTAATTTTGATACAAAGCTTTTCGGGGCAAAATCGCCGAGCGCTGATTTAATCATTTGCTAATATGAATAAGGAATGGGATTGAATGCGAGTTTCCGACGGACGCAAACAATGCCGGCATTTACTTGAAGTCGCCGGATAATAACGCTTTTCAATCGAGGTCTCGCATTCGGTCGTAGGGTTTATTATAATCCGAACGGCATTTGGGTTTTTTAAAAAAATGAACGTTCGGCTAGCATGGCGTTCGCCATTAATCGTTTGCTTAATATAGCGGGACGCCATTCGCATTGACAACCCCCCTCAAGCCGTCTCAGTATCGATTGATCGAGGGCGGCATCCTGAAAAACTCGGAACGAGTTTTTACTCACTATGAATAATTTATTTTTGATTGCAATCGCGATTTTGCTCGTCGTCCTGAACGGTTTTTTCGTGGCGGCTGAGTTTGGCCTGGTCAGACTGCGTCCGACGCGTATCCGTGCGATCGCGAAGACGCAAGGCTGGCAGGGGCGGATGCTCGCGAAAGTGCACGCGCGGCTCGATGCGTATCTATCCGCCTGTCAGCTCGGCATTACGCTGGCTTCGCTTGGTCTCGGCTGGGTCGGCGAACCGGCGTTCGCCGAGCTGATTGCGCCCGGGCTGAGCCGACTGGGCATTGACTCGCCTGAATTGCTGCACAGTATCGCATTTCTGACCGCTTTCTCGGTCATTTCGTTTTTGCATATCGTGGCCGGCGAACTGGCTCCGAAGTCGCTCGCCATCCGCAGCCCCGAAAAGGTCGGACTGATCTGCGCCGCGCCGCTCTATGGCTTTTACCTGCTGATGTATCCAGCGATCCGGGTGCTGAACGTCAGCGCAAACTTTACCTTGCGACTGATTGGCATCAAACATTTAGAGGGTCATGATCCGTATTATACCGCCGAGGAACTGAAGCTGATCTTGCGCGGCAACCGGCGGAGCGACAAGTTTACCCAGGACGAATGGAATGTTTTGGCGAATACGCTCGATTTCAGCGAGTTGCAGGTTTCCGATCTGATGCGGCCCTTGCACGAAATGGCCGCGCTGCATGCGAAGAAGAGTTTGAATGATAATCTGCGGGCGGTCTGTCACAAACATTTTAGCCGCTATCCTTATTTCGATTTGAACGGCATCGACGTGCTGGGCGTGATTCATTTGAAGGATTTGTTTTTTGCGCAGCAGGAAGGCAAGGCTATCGACGATTTGCGCCAGTATCTCCGCCCTGTTCAATATGTCTCCGCGCATACCCCGGCGCTCGAATTGTTCAGAAATTTCCGCGCCGGCGCCGCGCATTTCGCGATCGTCGGCCAAAAAAAACGCATGCCGCTGGGTTTCATTACGCTGGACAATTTATTGAGCGCGATGGTCGGCGAGATTCGCGACGAATTCCGCCCGAGCGTCACCGAATGGACACGGCTCGATGATGGCACAATCATTGCCAAAGGCAGTGTGGCGATTTTTTCGCTGGAACGGATCTTGGGCATCGACATCGAGAACGAGGACCTCGAACTCGAAAACGAGGTGTCGGTCGGCGGGCTTATCCTGGCCAAACTTCGCGACATTCCGGTCGAAGGGCAGCAAGTCGAATTCCGTCAATTTGATGTGGTGATCGACAAAATGCAGGACTCGCGTATCTTAGAAATCCGCATTTTTCCGCATGTGCCGGAAAGCCTGGAGCATCCACCGGCATGAGGCCGGCGGTCCCAAGATGAATGATTCGCTAACCGACAAACCGACCCGCTTCTTGATACCGGGCATTTTGCTGACAGGCCTGCTATGGTTGAGTTACCAGGTGCTGCGCGAGTTTTTGCAGACGATCGCCTGGGCGTTGATCATTACCTATGTCATGTGGCCGTCCTATCATTGGCTCCGGCGCAAGCTGCATCACCGAAACACATTGAGCGCCGCGATCATGACCGGTATCATTTCGGCCACCATTATGCTTGCGCTTTACGGACTTGCGGATCTATTGCAGGACGAACTCAGGATGGCATATCAATCCGTCGTAAGTAATCTGCAGGATCCTGAATATCGACCGCCGGAATTTCTGGCCAAAATACCCTGGATCGGCCCCTATCTGCAGGAACAATTTGCTCAGTTGATCAGCGATCGGGCCGAAATGGTCGTGCAGATATCAGAATGGGCGCGGCAGTGGCTCGGTGAAGTGGCAAAGTTTATTGGGGGCATCGGCCATTATGTATTGAAGCTTTGCGTGATGCTGGTGATGCTGTTTTTTTGCTTCCGTGACGGCGATCGGGCAGTCGCGCAACTGCACCAGGGGTTGGTCCGTTTTCTCGGCAAATACCAGCATCTTTATTTGCAAGCGGCTGGTTATACAGTCCGCGCAGTCGTTTATGGTCTAGTTTTGGCCGCATTGGGGCAGGGAGTATTAGCCGGTGTTGGCTATGCCTTTTCCGGCGTTAGGGCGCCGGTAATGTTTGGGGCGGTGACCGCGCTGCTTGCCTTAGTGCCGATGGGAGCGACTCTGGTATGGGTTCCGTTAGGCATCGGATTAATCATCGCCGATCATCTTTGGCAGGGCTTGGCTTTGTTGGCGTGGGGGTTTCTGGTCGTCAGCACCGTTGACAATGTGATCCGCCCCTTGGTGATCAGCGGCGCCAGTCGCGTGCCGTTTCTTGTCGTGATGTTTGGCGTATTCGGCGGCCTGTCCGCTTTTGGCCCTGTCGGTTTATTTTTAGGGCCGGTAATTTTGGCGGTTCTACTTTCGGTCTGGCAGGCCTGGGTCAAACAACAGCGTCAGGATGGATAGCGGGGTGCGATTTCTGCGTGTTGCGGTAAAATAAACCGGAAACGGCTCAGTTTGGAGGCGCCGAGAAGGGGCCACTCAGTGAATCGCGGATGACTTGTTAACTTAACGTAGGTGGTAAAGATGGGAATCAGCGTTACCAAATTATTGATCGTGCTGGGCATCGCGATCGTGCTTTTCGGAACCAAGCGCCTTAGAAACGCCGGCTCCGATATCGGAGCCGCAATAAAAAATTTCCGCTCGGCGATCAAGGACGGCGAGGGCGACAGTGAAGAGCATGAGCCGGATTCGGCGATCGAAGGCGAAGTGGCCGACCGAAAGAAAGAGAAATAATTTTTGCCGGGTTACGCTGGATGGGCAGAGATTTGCTCCTGCAATCCCTGGCGGTTGCAGGAGATAAGGTAACGCCGCCACTTGGGGAGTCTAATGACAGAAGCGTTACCGGGGCCTAAGCTTGTAGCCCGGACCGAGTTTCACTCCACAAAATAACGCCCGTTAATCAAAAAGTGGACCCAGATACTTGCAAAAAAGCCCAGCATGATCGCCGGAGTGCATTTTAAATGGCTGGTAAAGGTATATAGCCCCTTGGTTTGCCCCATCAAACCGACCCCGGCCGCGGAACCGACCGCCAACATGCTGCCGCCGACGCCGGCTGTCAACGTCACCAACAGCCATTGTCCCTGGGAAATATCCGGTGCCATTGTCAGCACCGCAAGCATGATCGTGCCGTTATCGACGAAAGCCGATGCGAATCCGACCAGAATATTCGCTATGGTCGGGTTCATGCCGGCATACAGATGTTGCGAAGTCAGTTCCAGATAGCCGACAAAGCTCAAACCGCCGACTGCAAGCATCACGCCGTAGAAAAACAGCAGCGTATCCCATTCCAGATTGGCAACCTTGGAAAAGACATCAAAGGGCAAATCAAAATGTCGCTCTTTTTTGTGTTCCCACTCTTCCATTCGGTTCATGATTTTCATCGGGCCGAAATAATCGATATAGCCTTCCCTTACCACGGTCAGATTTTTGACTGCCAGATCCTTCTCGATTTGTTTCTCGGCTTCGTACTGTGCCGAGTCTTGTGCCGCGATCAGTTTAGGGGGAATCTTTTGCAGGTAATAGCTAAAGAATTTCAGGTAAGTCAACCCCAGCATCATGCCGGCAGTCGGCGGCAAGTGCAAAAAGTTTTCGAAACAGGCCGAGGTGATGATGGTCAGGATGAACAAGAATATGATCACGATGCCGCCGCGCTTCATCGGTTGCGATTCCTCGATCGGCACCGGACAGGCCTCGGGTATCCAAAAATACATGATGGCGGCCGGCACCACGAAATTGATCATCGCCGGGATCAACAGCGAAAAGAAGTCGCCAAAGGGCACGACGCCTTTTTGCCAGACCAGCAGGGTCGTGATGTCGCCGAAAGGGCTGAACGAGCCGCCGGCATTGGCGGCGACGACGACATTCACGCAAGACAGGGCGATAAAGCGTTGATTGTCCTTGCCCATCGCCAGGATCACCGATCCCATCAACAGGGCCGTGGTCAGGTTGTTGCAGGCCGAGGAAATCCCGAACGCCAGAAAGCCGGTAATCCAGAATAGTTGCCGGTAGTTGAAGTTTTTGTTTAATAGCCAGACCCGGAGGCGTTCGAATACGCCGCGGTCTTCCATCGCATTCAGGTAAGTCATCGACACCAGGATGAACAAAAACAGTTCGGCATAGGCTTCCAGCGTCGTTCGGAACGCCATGGCGGCTTTTTCGGTCATGCTGCCCCCGGCGTAAACGACGGCGATGATGACCCAGATCAGGCTGGCTGCGAACACCATCGGCTTCGATTTGCGCAGTTCGGTCACTTCTTCCAGCATTGCCAGAATATATGCGCTCACGAACAGCAGCACGATCATGTATCCAGCCCAATGATGCGTCAGATCCAGAGGCTGTTCGGTGTTCGTTCCGGTGGTTTGCTCGGATGCGAACGATAGAGCAGGGGACAGCAACCCTAAACCGATGAGGATCGTTTTGGAAGGCAGCGGCAAGCGAGCCGGCGTTCCTGTCTTAGGGTTCGGACGACAGCGATCGAGTAAATTGAGGGATGTATTCGAATAATTAAGTAGAACAAGGACAAATAAGCAGAATAAAATTTCAGAATACATAAGTCAGATATAAATGACAGAAATACTGGGTTTATTATATTAAATTGCGGTTTGACCGTCATGCAATTAAAGCCGCCGCTTGTGAAAGGCTTTCCGTCCGTGAATGCTAGCTGAAAGAGGCGCTTTACGGGAGGGAGAGCTGTGGCCGAAAGCTTCCTGCGGTATGATCAATGCTGCAGTGTTTTCCTTTTCAAGAGAACCGCCGTTATGCAAAAAAACGCCGCAGATAATGGCCGGTAAAAGAGGCCGGATGTTCCGAAATTTCTTTCGGCGTGCCTTCGGCTATCAGTGTGCCGCCGCCGTCGCCGCCTTCCGGTCCCATGTCTACTATCCAGTCCGCGGTCTTGATCACGTCCAGATTGTGTTCAATCACGATCACCGTGTTACCGTGATCACGCAGCGTGTGTAGCACCGTCAGCAGTTGCTTGATGTCGTGGAAATGCAATCCGGTGGTCGGTTCGTCAAGAATATACAGCGTTTTGCCGGTGTCGCGCTTGGACAGTTCCTTGGCTAGCTTGACTCGTTGCGCCTCGCCGCCGGATAGCGTGGTCGCGTTCTGGCCGAGCGTGATATAGCTGAGGCCGACTTCGGTCAAGGTTTGCAGCTTGCGCGAGACGGACGGAATCGCGCTGAAAAATTGGGCGGCGTCCTCGACTGTCATCTCCAGCACTTCATGGATCGTCTTGCCCTTGAAGCGGACTTCGAGCGTTTCCCGGTTGTAGCGCTTGCCGTGGCAGATTTCGCAATTGACGAAAATGTCGGGCAGAAAGTGCATTTCGACCTTGATCACGCCGTCGCCCTTGCAGGCTTCGCAGCGTCCGCCTTTCACGTTGAAACTGAAGCGTCCGGCTGTGTAACCGCGCGAGCGCGCTTCCGGGGTGCCCGCGAACAGTTCGCGGATCGGCGTGAACAGGCCGGTATAAGTGGCCGGATTCGAGCGCGGCGTGCGGCCGATCGGGCTTTGATCGATATCGACGACCTTGTCGAAATGCTCCAGTCCTTCGATCGCATCGCAAGGCGCGGGCAGGGCGCCGGCGCGATTGATCAGGCGCGCGGCCTGGCAGTACAAAGTGTCGTTCACCAGCGTCGATTTGCCGGAACCGGAAACGCCGGTCACGCAAGTCAAAAGGCCGATCGGAAATGCAATATCGACATTTTTCAGATTATTGCCGCGCGCATTACGGACGATGATCTGTTTGTCCTTATCGTTGGGCGTGGTCGTCTCGGGCGCATGAATGCCGGTCTTGCCGGACAGATATTGGCCGGTCAGCGAGGCTTCATTGTTCAGGATGTCTTCGAGTGTGCCTTGCGCAATGATCTGACCGCCGTGAATGCCCGCGCCGGGGCCGATATCGACAATATGCTGGGCGGCACGGATCGCATCTTCATCGTGTTCGACCACGATTACCGTATTGCCGAGATCGCGCAGCCGGAACAGCGTATTCAGCAGCCGCTGGTTGTCGCGCTGATGCAGGCCGATCGACGGCTCGTCGAGCACATACATCACGCCGACCAGGCCCGCGCCGATCTGGCTCGCGAGCCTTATGCGCTGGGCTTCTCCGCCGGATAACGTATCGGCGCTACGATCGAGGGTCAGATAGTCGAGGCCGACATTGACTAGAAACTCCAGGCGTTCCTGGATCTCCTTGATGATCCTGGCCGCGACCTCTCCGCGCTTGCCGGGCAGATTCAACGCTTGAAAGAACGCCAGCGCCTTGCGGATAGGAAAACGGGTCAAATGGTGAATCGGCAGATCTTCGACAAAGACATTGCGGGCCGACAGATTCAGCCGCGCGCCGTCGCACACGCTGCACGGTTTTTGCGAGAGGTACTTAGCCAGTTCCTCGCGCACCATTTGCGAATCGGTTTCGTGGTAGCGCCGTTCCATGATCGCGATGATGCCTTCGAAGCGGTGGCGCTTCTTTTTCGAGAAACCGAATTCGCCGAGCATCTTGAACTCGATTTCGTCCTCGCCGCTGCCGTACAGGATGACCGCCTGAATTTCTTTCGGCAATTCTGCAAACGGCGCTTCGGGGTCGAAGCCGTAATGCTTGGCGAGCCCGCAGATGATTTGGTAATAATACGCGTTGCGCCGGTCCCAGCCACGGATCGAGCCGCCGGCCAAGCTGATGTCCGGGTTGTGCACGACCAGTTCCGGGTCGAAATATTCGCGGACGCCCAGACCGTCGCAGCTGCCGCAGGCGCCTTTCGGATTGTTGAACGAAAAGATGCGCGGTTCGAGTTCGGTCAGACTGTAGCCGCAATGCGGACAGGCATAGCGCTCGGAAAACAGCAGTTCGGTGCCGTCGTCGATACAGGCTGCGATCGTCATGCCGTCCGCGATGCGCAATGCGGTCTCAAACGATTCCGCAAGCCGCAACGCAATGTCTTCGCGGATTTTGAAGCGATCGACGATCACCTCGATCGTATGTTTCTTCTTCAGATCCAGCGCCGGCGCTTCTTCCAGTTCATACACCACGCCGTCGATCCGCGCGCGGATGAAACCCTGTGCCCGCAAGTCTTCGAGCAACTGGCTGTGTTCGCCCTTGCGTTCGCTGACCACCGGCGCCAGCAGCATCCAGCGCTGCTCCGGCGGTTGCGCGAGCACCTGATCGACCATCTGGCTGATCGTTTGCGCCTCCAGCGACACCTGATGTTCAGGACAGCGCGGCGTGCCGGCGCGCGCATACAGCAGCCGTAAATAATCGTAGATTTCGGTAATCGTGCCGACCGTCGAGCGCGGATTATGCGAGGTGGATTTTTGCTCGATCGAGATCGCCGGCGACAAGCCTTCGATATGATCGACATCGGGCTTTTCCATGATCGCGAGAAACTGCCGGGCGTAGGCGGACAGCGATTCGACATAGCGCCGCTGGCCTTCCGCGTAAATCGTATCGAATGCCAGCGACGATTTGCCGGAGCCGGACAGCCCGGTAATCACGATCAGCCGATCTCGGGGCAAATCGAGATCTATATTCTTCAGATTATGGGTACGGGCGCCGCGGATGCTGATAGTGTCCATCAAGTAGTTCCGTGTATCGGGTTAGCCGCATACTATACGATCAAAAAGGGGGTAATTCAAACCAGACACAACAACGCGGAAATGCCGCCTTCGATTCCGAATACGCATATCACCAGGCCAAAGCAGGAAAACCAACCCAAACCGAATATTGTTCTATACTTAAAAGCGTATGGCTGGAAAAGTTGCTTGACATCGTTTAGGCGGCGTAGCCTTCCATCAGGAAAGTATCATAGAGGGCAGGCAAGTGGGTTTGTGGCATCTAGGCTTGATCAAAATATTCCAGCATTAAGGCGGTTTCCTCCCTATATTTAAATTCTCAAATGAGTCGATAGGCCAGCCGAATTCTCTCAAACAAAACGAAAAGAGAACGTCTATAGCGCGTATAGCGCGCAAGAATGCAGTTCGACAGTGCGGTTTTTCGTAGCCTTAAACATGACAACCGAGCATGAGAAATTCCGGGCCAACGAGGCGGCAAAGCTGAGTGTGATCGATTATTTGGCTTTTTATAACGGTAGAGGCGCACACCCATAATTTAAGTTAGCAATCGCCAGGCGAATTGGATCGAAATTTTTATAGGAAAAACAACATTAAGAATGTGTCCTGTTTCAGCGGATCATTACAGTTTTTACGTTTATTGTTCGTAGAGTATTCGAGAACCGTAGCGAAGTTACAGAGTATTTTAAGCAAAATATGAACATCAAATTTGATGCTTTTTTGCTTCAATGCAATTACGTCGCCGTCTTTTCTATAACAGTAGATTCTGGGGCTATTAATCCAGAGACCTAGCGGCTACTTTAAATGGTACGCGGCAGGGATTTTTGAGCAAATTTTACATTCGTTATGCACACTACATTTTAGGAGTTTTCATGCGCCCACCCCTCAAGCCCTTGAGTGCCGCCATTATGCTGGCAGGTTTTTCCCCATTTACCGCGCATGCGGCTTTTGTTCCGCCAATTGCCGACAGCTACACCGCATCGAGTTTTCCGAAGTCTAATTATGGCTCTGCCGCCCGCCTGAAAATCAACAACACCGCCGAAACGTTACTTCGCTTTGATTTGTCTACCTTACGGTCTGGAACGCTTTCCAACGATGTTGCCAAGGCGACCTTGTTTATATTTGTTAATAAAATCATCACTCCGGGGACATTAACAATTAAGCCAGTTACTACTGCGTGGACTGAATCGGGCGTTAATTCCAGCTCCTTGCCGGGACTAGGCGATATCGAGGTGAAGGAAATTCCCGTTGATCAGAGCGGTATTTATATTCCTGTGGATGTTACCAACCTGGTTAGGTCATGGGTCGCTACGCCCGCGGACAACTTCGGTTTGGCTATAGCACCCGATGTTGGAGCACCCGGCACTTCGGTTTTGATCGATAGCAAGGAAAATACACGCACAGGCCATGCCGCATTTCTTGAAATTGCCTTGACGGGGTCCGGGCCAGTGGGAGCAACCGGGTCGACAGGAGGTGTCGGCCCGACAGGGCCCGCTGGAACAACCGGCGCCACGGGAGCAGTTGGCGCCACGGGAGCAGTTGGCGCTAAGGGAGCAACCGGCGCCACGGGAGCAACCGGCGGCACGGGAGCAACCGGTGCCACGGGAGCAACCGGCGCCACGGGAGCAGGTGCCACGGGAGCAACCGGCGCCACGGGAGCAACCGGTGCCACGGGAGCAACCGGCGCCACGGGAGCAACCGGCGCCACGGGAGCAACCGGCGACACGGGAGCAACCGGCGCCACGGGAGCAGGTGCCACGGGAGCAACCGGCGCTACGGGAGCAACCGGCGCCATGGGAGCAACCGGCGCCACGGGAGCAGGTGCCACGGGAGCAACTGGCGCCACGGGAGCAACCGGCGCCACGGGAGCAACCGGCGCCACGGGAGCAACCGGCGCCACGGGAGCAGGCGTCACGGGAGCAACCGGCGCCACGGGAGCAACTGGCGCCACGGGAGCAGGCGCCACGGGAGCAACCGGCGCCACGGGTGCAACCGGCAGCAATGGCCCAACCGGCCCGACTGGCAACACAGGTCCCACCGGTCCCACCGGTCCCACCGGTCCGGGCGGCGGCGTTTTCATGGCCAAAACGACATTTATCCCCAGTAGTACAGTGCCCGCCTTTGCGCCAATATCGGGAATCCTTGGTGTACAAACTACGGAAAATGTCGCCCAAGAGATCATACCCCGAGCCTGCACACTGTCCAATCTGACTTCGAAAGCTTCCATATCAGTATCTATGACTGTCACCTTGATGAAAAATGGGGTTGGAACGGGCTATTCCTGCACCTTCAGTAGTTCCACCAGTTGCGGGGCTCCGGCTGGCTCCCCTGTTGCGCTCGTTGCAGGCGATTTGGTTGACTGGCAGTTTTCCGGTACAGCGCCGGGCGGGACGACCCAGGTTTACATCTCCGCGATCTGTCAATAAGCATTGGAGATCCAAAAAAGAGCTTGCCGACAATCCGCCGGACGGCAAGCCCTTCCACTTGATCCGGCGGCAAAACCAATGAGGAATACAAAATGGCAGAAGCATTTCTAGGCGAAATCCGCATGGTCGGTTTCAATTACGCGCCCCAGGGCTGGGCCCTGTGCGATGGACAGGTGTTATCGATCTCGCAAAACACCGCGCTCTTCGCACTGCTCGGCACCACCTACGGAGGGAATGGCCAGACCACTTTCGCGTTGCCCGACCTTCGCGGCAGGGTTCCCGTCCATCCAGGGCAAGGGCCGGGCTTGAGTCCGTATGTCCTCGGCCAAAGCAGCGGAGTGGAAGCGGTTTCGCTGAATGCCGCTCAAATACCGGCGCACTCCCATCCCGTTGCCGCTAATTCCAACTCGGGCGGCGCCGATAGCCCCATCGGCAACTTTCCCGCTGCCATTACCGATCCCAACTCGGGCGCTTCGATCAACGCATTCGCCACCACTGCCAACGGCGCGATGAACCCCGGAGTTGTCGGCGTCACGGGCGGCAGCCAGCCCCATACCAACCTCCAACCCTCTCTTTGCGTGAACTTCATCATCGCATTGCAAGGCATTTTCCCGTCTCGGAGTTAATTGACATGCCATAAGCACGCTTCCGTCTTCCCCGCGAGAGGGAGTGTGCTTTCATCCTGCTTAACCACGGATAATTGTTTATGGTTACTCTTGACAACCCGATCGCTTCCGCCGCGTTCGACCCTGCTGCAAGCACTCTTCGCGAGGAACACCCGGAGGATGAAACTTTTCTTCGGCGGCTGTACGCGTCCACTCGAACGGAGGAAATGGCTTGCGTTCCTTGGTCGGATGAACAGAAAACAGCATTTTTGGACATGCAATTCGACTTGCAGCGCGCACATTACCGGAGTTATCACCCCCAAGGAGAGTTCAAGATTGTACTGATTGGGCCGCGGCCCGCCGGGCGTTTTTATCTGGATCGTAGCGGTGAGGCTTTCCTGGTAATTGATATCGCTTTATCGCCCGAATATCGCGGGCTAGGCGTGGGTGGGCATTTGTTGGAAAATTTGTTGGCCGAAGCGAGAGTGGCGTCCACGCCGGTTCGCTTGCATGTGGAACCCTATGGCCGAGCCTTAAGATTGTATCAACGGCTTGGTTTCACTCCAATAGAAGTTCAGGGGATACGCTGGCTCATGGAATGGAAACCGGGTTGAGCAAGGCCCGCCTTTGAAAACCGCGCATTGAGCAATCGAGACGCTATGGTAAGCATCGGTCTGTGCATGATCGTCAAAAGTGAAGCGCATATCATTCGCCATTGACAGGAAAGTGTGGTGGCGCGGATCGACCGCGAAAATACAGGGCAACATTCTTCAAGATGCCCGTGTTCAAGGAATGCCGGTTTGTATCCATGTCGAATGCTTTAATTCGGCTCGGAATCTTTATCGTCGTCTGGGCTTCGTAAGGAGCGATTGAGTTGAAGTTAATGGCGGCATCAGGATCGGCCATCGTTAGTGTGCAAGGCGAGAGTCTTGTTTTTTTGCAGTTTAGAGGGGCCGGGAATCCCCATTCTACAACAAGGCATTTTCAGGATCGGACATTGCAAGATGGGAGAACTCGGGATTTTTCTGGCGCCGATCGGTAAGGATGTCAACGGCGTTCAATACAAAGCCATCTTTACCCGAATCTTTTCTCACGACTCTCCACTGATCCGCGCAGCGAATTAATTACCGCTTGGTTCGCTTGGTTGCATGGCCTAGACGCGGAATTATTATTCATTTCTGAGCGTTTCCCTACGAAATAGTTATGCTAAATCACGATTGTGAATATAATTTATCGGGTTGCGGAACGCATTCTCCCAAGAATGCCTCATGGACGGAAGGTGGTTTGGCCGACAATCCGGCTGAGCCTAAGGAATCCTGATAATAACAATGAAAAAGTGGAGAGAACGATGAGTATTTTCAAACGGCTAACAGTGACGGGGATGCTTTTTTCCTTATTCACTGTGAATGCTATCGATGCGGCGGAGCACCATAGCGGGCACGGCGGCATGTCGGGCGGCGGCGGAGGCACTGCAAGCCAGTGCCAGAAAGCAAGTCTGGAACGCTTCAAGCCGCCGCATTTGGCGAAGGTTGCGCCGGGATCGGAGTTTTCTTTTTATGCATTCAATATCGACAGCCCCGAACAGTTGTCCGCAACCGTCAAAAAAGAGCCTGTGGAATTGACGGCGGAATTCAAGGAGCCCTATTTTCTTGTCAAGGGAAGGCTCCCGGCTCATCTGACCAAGACGGCGGCTCGAATTGATATCAAGGCTTCCGCAAAATCAGCGCATTGTGAAGATGAGAAAGGCTGGCTGCTGATCATTGAATAATAAGTCCTCCTGTCTGGTGCGTAGCCTCGCGTGCAATATTTGCCGATTTTCCGTCTGTCGGATAATCTATTCCGGTTCTGTTTGTCGATGAGAGGCTCCAATGTCCGCTAACCCTCCTGTCAGACGATGCGTCGCCTATTGTTTGGCGCACCGTTTCCATATCGACGCATTGGCGAGAGTGCTCTCTGATTCGAGTCTTATCCGTTTGATCAAGGGAGCATTGCTGGTCGAAGAGAATGATACATACACGGTCATATTAGGCTACGGCGCGGTGGTGCACTGGAATGTCAGCCCGGAACGGCAGGCGGTGATCCATCGGTTGCTGTTGGCAAACGCGGAGCAGCCGTTGCCGTTAATTGAAGAAGATCATTTTACTTTCGCCTATGACTGTCCGGTCACGCGCATTGTCGAGGATCATATCGAACTCGAGTCGTCCGATCCGATTTTGATGTTTGCCTTGTCGCAGGGCATGGCGCAGTCGATAAAGCTGGCTTCTTTCGAAACTCAGGCCCTGCGCACGATCGATAATACCAGTTATATACCGAAATCGTTGGCCGACAAAGGCAGAATCAATATCAGCCGCCGCGACATTGCGAAAATCCGCGGCCAATTGTTTTTGACCAAGAGCGACATCATCGTCAATTACGATTTGCTCGATATTCCAGATTTTTTTTGGGAATACCCGGAATACGAAGACTATTACACGATCGCCGCCAAGTATCTGGAAATTGCACCTCGCACCGACGTGCTTTCGAAAAAACTGGAAACGATTCATGAATTGTTTGAAATGCTGGCCGATGAACAAAACCATCGACATTCTTCGCGGCTGGAATGGATCATCATCTGGTTGATCGCCTTCGAGATCGGTATGACGATTTACGATAAGGCGCTTTAGGATCGTTATGCTGAGCTATCGCCATGCCTTTCATGCGGGTAATTTCGCCGATGTGCTGAAGCATATAGTGCTAGTTCACATCATCGAGCATCTGAAAAAGAAGGATAAACCGTTTTGTTATATTGATACGCATGCGGGCGCGGGCATGTATGCCTTGAACAGCGAGCCGGCGTTAAAAAACCGCGAGTTTGACGGCGGCATCGCAAAATTGTGGCGGCAGGAGGGCTTGCCTGCGGGTGTGCGGCGCTATGTCGATGTGGTCGGGCAGTTCAATCAAGGAAATGAACTTCTGCGTTACCCTGGCTCTCCGTTAATCGCCGCAAGTTTGATGCGCAAGGATGACAAACTGTTCCTGTATGATTTGCATTCCACGGAATTCAAGTTCCTGCACGCGCTGGTCGAAAAAGACCGCCGTATAAGGACTTTCCATGCCGACGGCTTGATCGATTCCTTAGGCTTGTTGCCGCCGAGGGAGCGGCGCGGTCTGGTTCTGATCGATCCTTCCTACGAGCTTTCTAATGATTACCGCTTGGTCGCTGAAACCTTAAAAAAAATGCACAGACGTTTTGCAACCGGCACTTACGCGCTGTGGTACCCGGTTGTCGAACGGCAACGTATCCGCCGCCTGGAACGTGCATTGCAGGAAACCGGCATCGCCGATATTGCGTTGTTTGAGCTGGCTGTTGCCCCGGACAGCAAGGGCCATGGCATGACTGCCAGCGGAATGATCGTGATCAATCCGCCGTGGGCATTGGCGTCCGAAATGCGCCTAGAGTTGCCGTGGTTGGCTCAGGCACTGGGTGCTGAAGGGCGGGGCGGCCACAGAATCGTCAGTCTGGCACCGGAAGGCATCGATTACGCACCATAACGATCAATATTTTCTGTTTTTCAAATCCTCAGAACTTTCAGGAGACTGAGTGATTCTTGCCAAGGCTTAACGGTAGTGGCGACAGAGGGTGAATGCAGAGGTAAAACCGGGAGAGTAACAAAATAAAATTTAATTTCTGTGACCTATTTCACAACAACTATAGCGGCTAGCTGTTTTATCGGTAGCCCATTTGTAAATTGATAATAACGGACTATTCTTTTGATAACACAGTTGTCCATGTGATGAGGTCTGCCTTGAATACCGTTAGTGATCGCAATATTGATGAACCTTCGGCGTTAGAGTACGTTTTTGATAAGTTCACCGCCGGATTCCGCGAGTGGCCTGAATCGTCGGTGGACAAGCGTCTGGAGCGCTTGGCCTTCCGGGTTTCCAGAAAACCCAAGTCTTTGCGGGCGCATGTGGAGCGCATCCATTATTGTTTCAGCAATTATTTGAATGAGCAGTTGTATGCGGCGCTGATCGATTTGTTGATCGTGCTGAACAAAGCTGGCCGTGAACTGAGCAGGCGCATGATATTTGGGGCTAGGTCAAGACTTACGGAAAGTCAATTTCAAGCGCTGAGGCAGTATCTGAAAAATCAGGTAGGCGAAGAATCTTTGCCATGCAACCGTTTTTCATTGTTTACCAGGGGATTGCTGTCGTCTTCACCGCTTGTGCATATGGTCGAGGACGCGAGCGAAACCGAATATGATCCTTTGCAACTGGCCAGGGACTATGTCGAGTTTAGCCAGCTTGATGAAGCGGCCCGGGTGCTTGAGCAGGCCGTTCTGACGCGCCCGGAACGCGCTGAATTGCACCGCGAGCTTTTGTCGCTTTATCGATCGACTCGTGACCGGACAGGATTTAAGCGAGTTCATGAAGAGCTGACTCGTCTTGGCGCAAGTCTGCCGCCCGAATGGGCGCAGTTGCAAGATTTGTTAAAGGTTTGATCCATGTCGGAACATAATAAAAGACCATTAAAAGTTGCCTTGCACGGAATGGATGTCCGTAGTTGTAAAACCATGATGATGTTTTTACAGGGTCCGTGCAAGGGCGCAGCGACCGTTGTTAATGAAAACGACGCTGATGTCGATATTTTTGACGGCGATGCGCCAGTCTCAAAAAATTTATTGTCCCAACATTTGCAGACGGAAAGACAAAAGCCGACGATCGTGCTGTCTCTACAGGATTTTACACATGATGGCGCGCTCCAGGTCAGAAAGCCGGTGAAGACCGATGACATGTTGTCGGTGTTGAGAGAAGCTAAAATTTTGCTGGCGGAATTTGCTAAGAAAAAAGCCCAGAAACAGGCCGCTCCCGCCATGGCTACAGCGGTTGCCGGGGAAGCGGAAGAAGAGGAGGAAACCGGGGTTGAGCCGCAACCGCTTAAGACCTATGTACTGGATCAGAGCGAGCGTAAAAAAACCTCCAAGCATCAGACCGCGATGCGCTTCGATGAAAAAGGTTTTCAGGCCTACATCGGTTCGCTTCCTGACATTGATGTGAACGATCCGGCGCAATTTGCACAGGCGTCATATGACCCGAAAGATTATTTTCAGGGGTATATCCAATCCGCTTTTATGGTTTGCCGGGCCAAAGGCCAGATTTTGCAACTGCAATCGGGTTGGAAACCGATCATGATTTTTCCACATACTCATGAAGTCTGGCTTGACGCCGATGATCCCCAATTGCGGGCTTTCGCGGGAATTAAGCTGAACCCGAACTCTGCATCGAAGATGTCGATTAGTCCGGCGAATGCGCAAACCATGGGTTTGGGAGGCTCACTGGACAAGTTTCAGAGTATGGATGCGTTTTTATGGAAATTGGCCTGTTGGACATCAAAAGGCCGTTATCCTCATATGATCGACTACACACAACCGGTCTATTTGAAAAACTGGCCCAATTTTACCCGTTTGCTGATTACGCCGCATGCTCTCAGAATTGCGGCGTTAATGATGCAAGGGCCGAGGACGCTTACCAATATTGCGCAGGTGCTCAATATTAAGCCGCAATATGTGTTTGTATTCGCCAGCGCCGCTCACTCCCTGGGGTTGATGGGACAGGTAAAAAGAGAAGCCGATAATTTGGTTCAGCCGCCGGAGGTGAAGCCGAGCAAGGGACAGGGCTTATTGAGCCGTATCATGAATAAATTGCGTGGTTAACTCAGCACAATAGAACGACATACATATGAGTCAGTACAAAATCATTTTTACAGGACCTGTAGGCGCCGGAAAAACCACGGCAATTCACTCGATCAGCGACGTGCCACCGGTCAAGACCGATGCCTTAGCCAGCGACATGACCAAGTCCAGAAAGGCCGCCACGACTGTCGCGATGGATTATGGCGTGATGAATCTCTCCGACGGAGAGAAAATTCATTTGTACGGCACGCCAGGGCAGGAGCGTTTCGATTTCATGTGGGATATTCTGATCAACGGAGGCATCGGTTTGATTCTGCTCCTGGATAATACCCGCGCCGACCCGTTCAAGGATATGAAATTTTTCATGGATTCCTTCGGCGATTTCATCTCTAAGACCAGTGTCGCGATCGGCGTAACGCAAATGGATTTGAGCACCAAACCGACTATTGCCGATTATCATACGCAGTTTCAAGCTTCAGGATTGAAGCCGCCGATTTTCGCGGTGGACGCTAGAGTCAGAAACGATGTGTCGCTGCTGGTGCAATCCCTCCTCTATTCATTGGACCCGGGGTTGGCAGAATAATATGAGCGGCTATCATTTGACAGAAGGGCTTTTTTTATACCCGACCCCGTCTGGGGCCTACTACGCGGTGTCTTCGCACGAGATGGACAAGCCGCGCCAATTTATCCGGCAAATGCTTTTACAGTCGG
Source organism: Methylomicrobium sp. Wu6 (assembly GCF_035916875.1). Lineage (NCBI taxonomy): Bacteria > Pseudomonadati > Pseudomonadota > Gammaproteobacteria > Methylococcales > Methylococcaceae > Methylomicrobium > Methylomicrobium sp. Wu6. The sequence goes on along the minus strand of NZ_JAXUHN010000096.1, from coordinate 25,300 downwards.
CGACCAAAGCGCTGACGATCGAGAATCTTCAGGCGCTGACCGGCCTCGATGAGGCGGAAAAATGTATGGAATTGCTGCATCATTGCCAAAAGCTCGGTTGGGTGCAGGGGGTGAGCGAAGAGTTGACCTATCCGGCCGACCAACTCGACAAGATTCTGCCGAATATGCTGAGCACCATTACCGAGAACGGCAAGGTGCTGCTGGCCGATATGGAGGGATTTTATCTGGCCAGTCATGGATTCCCGCATGAAGTGGCCGAGGAGTTGTCGGCATTGAGCGCCGAGATTGCAACTGTTCATGCACGCCGTGCCGGGGTATTGGTAAATAATTTGGGGCAGGCAAGTCAGGCATGGGCAATTGTCGATGTATTCGGCAACAGTCAAATGGGTTTTTGGCCTCTCTTTATTGGCAAAAATCGTTTTGTGTTGGTCATTTCCGGGATTCCTCATTTCAATCAGCCGGAATTTGTGAGTTTGGTTTGGGCGCTGGCAATCCGTTACGCGGCCAAGGCGTCTTAATAATTTATTTTTTTATCGTTAAAGAGGAAGAAAAATGCGGGCAGATATGCTTACATCTGTGTTGACAGATTTGAATGGAACTTCAGCGGATATTGAGGCATCGGGAATCATTTCTACAGATGGTTTGATGATGGCCTCCGTTTTGCCGGCCGGAATGGATGAGGACAGAGTCGGTGCGATGAGTGCCGCGATGCTGTCCCTTGGCGACCGGACCGCGCATGAGTTAGCCAGGGGCACTCTCGAACAGGTGCTGATCAAGGGTGAAAGGGGTTACGTCCTGATGACCTATGCCGGCGATGATGCCGTATTGACCGTGCTGGCCAAACCGAATGCAAAATTGGGTTTGATTTTCCTGGATGTAAAACGCGCGGCAGAAAGCATCACCGCATTACTGTAGTGTCGTTCTTCCGTCAAAAAACATCGATCACGGTTCGGGCATTCATGCGGCCTAGTTTTGTCGGATGTAATCTTGCATTGATTTCGACCGCGACCTCCTCCTGCCTCGATTGAGTATTCTTACTACCACAGGGATGTGGGTCAGACTTGCTTTGAATGCCGTCATTTTAAGTGAAAAAATATCCTTTATTGGTATTTTATCAATTAGTTAGCAGTGTGCGGCATGATAGTGCTTGCTTGCGCATCAGTTCTTTGCTTTACTAAAGCATTAAGTTTTCGCTGCCTTTCATTATTAGGCTAGAGTGTTTCGACGTGAGTCGGCAGACCGGACATGGGCTCTGGTTATTGCCGTGAGGAACACGAGGCCGACGGTCATGCTTGTTATTAAGCGCGTCATCCCACATTTTGGGCAGGTTAAGCTTCTTGTCCGCCGTTTAAAGGTATTTTGATGGCTGTTCTCGAATTAGCCTACAGCGAATTGGGTCAACCTGATGCCGCTCCGCTGATTATTCTGCACGGATTCTTCGCTTCCTCGCGTAACTGGAAATTCATTGCGGAAAAATTGGCGGGCTCACATCGGGTGTTTGTGCTTGACCTGCGTAATCATGGAGCATCGCCGCATCATGCGTTGATGGATTACCCAGTTATGGCGGAAGATGTGCGTCAGTTTATGATGCGGCGCGGATTGACGCGCGCCAGTCTGCTTGGTCACAGCATGGGTGGCAAGATTGCGATGTGGCTGGCGCTGAATTATCCCAATATGGTCAATAAACTGATCATTGCCGATATTGCCCCAGTGACTTATTCGCATCGTTTCGACGAAACCCTTTCGGCATTAAAAATGCTGCCGTTGTCTTCGATCAGCAACCGTAAGCAGGCCGAGGAAAAGCTTGCCGACGCCATTCCCGAATTGAGTTACCGTCAATTCTTATTGCAAAATCTGATGCTTCGCGACGGTTGCTACCAGTGGCGCGTGGACCTGGATATTTTCGAGCGTTCGGCGCCGACTATCGCGGCTTTTCCCGATGTCGGAGGGCGTACGCCTTATCGGGGGCTCTCATTGTTCATTGCCGGCGCGGAGTCGAATTTTGTGAAAGCCGAGACTGTATTGCCGTTGTTTCCGAATGCGCAATTGAAGGCACTGGCAGGCGCCGGGCATTGGCTGCATGTTCAGCAGCCCGAAAGCTTTTTGGCTGCGGTGCTGGATTTTTTAGGCGCCTAAGCGATCGTCCGTTGGCTGACTGAACTCCCTTTGCGGGTAGAAACAGGAAAAATGCCGTAATATGCCCGGACAATAGGAAAGCAGAGCGAGAAATGATAAGCTATCCATCTCATTGGGCGCCATTCGGGCGCATCATCTTGGAAAAATCATTAGGAACAATGCCGTTCTTAATTTATTCATTGTGTTGGTTTGCGTTTACCGTTATCTTTTATAGCATTCTACAAACATAATAAGGAGAAATCGGATGTCAAAAGGTCAAAATTTACAGGATAATTTTCTGAATACTTTACGAAAAGAGCATACCCCTGTTTCTATCTTCCTAGTCAACGGGATCAAATTGCAAGGCAAGGTCGACTCGTTCGATCAATATGTGATCATGTTGAAAAATACGGTCAGCCAAATGGTTTACAAGCACGCCATTTCAACGATCGTGCCTGGAAAAGCGGTCAAAATGATCCCGGAAACCGAAGGCGAAGAAGAGTAATTGTTCTATACCGCGGTTTTTGTCAATTTTTGAACGCCTTTATGGCGCGTTTGTCTTTTCGGCGCTGGAGTTGTTGATTGTTTGATCGCCCCGATTCGGGTGAACGGGCTGTTCTTGTTCACCTGATCCTGCATTCCGGGCAGAAAGATCTTCTGGAGTTGAAGGAGTTGGCCAAATCGGCCGGCGCCGAGCCAATGCATGTCGTGACCGGCAGCCGCAGAAATCCAGATCCGAAATATTTTGTCGGTACAGGCAAGGTTGAAGAGATCAAGCAGGCCATTGCCGACTATAACGCCGGCATCGTTCTGTTCAATCATCCGCTGACGCCGAGTCAGGAACGGAATCTCGAAGCGGCACTCGGTGTGCGCGTCGTCGATAGGAACGGCCTGATTCTTGATATTTTTGCGCTACGCGCTCAGACCTTCGAAGGTAAACTGCAAGTCGAATTGGCGCAGCTGAAACATCTTTCGACTCGCCTGGTGCGCGGCTGGACACACTTGGAGCGGCAAAAAGGCGGTATCGGTCTGCGCGGCCCCGGCGAAACCCAATTGGAGACCGACCGGCGCTTGATCGGCGAACGCATCAAACAGATTCAGGCGCGTCTCGCAAAAGTCGAAAAGCAGCGCCATCAGAGCCGCGGTAAACGCAAAAAGGCCGAGATTGCAACCGTATCGCTGGTCGGCTATACCAACGCCGGCAAATCGACCCTGTTCAACCGGCTGACCGGTTCGAATATATATGCGGCGGATCAGTTGTTTGCAACCCTCGATCCGACCCTGCGTAGTTGTCGTTTGCCGAACAATTCGGAACTCGTGCTGGCCGATACGGTCGGCTTCATTCGCCATTTGCCGCATGAATTGGTTGCGGCGTTTAAATCGACCTTACAAGAAGCCAGCGAGGCGGATTTATTATTGCATGTAATCGATGTGCACGCGGAAGACCGCGATGCGACGATTGTCGAGGTCAATCAGGTCTTGATGGAAATCGGCGCCGATAAAATTCCCCAGCTTGAAGTTTACAACAAGATCGATTTGCTTGATGGCGCCCATCCCCGGGTCGACCGTGATGAAGCGGGCAAGCCCGCCAGAGTTTGGCTGTCCGCGGTAACAGGCGCAGGGGCGGATTTATTGCTGCAGGCGCTGGCCGAGCTATTTTCCGTGCGCAAAATCCGAATTCGTTGCCATTTACGGCCGGATCAGGGCGATATTCGTGCGAAAATGTATGCCTACGCGACGATCCTCGAAGAACAGATCGGCGATCATGGGCAGTCTGAAATGGTCATCGAAATCGATCCGAAATATTCGGGGTTTCTGGAGACGGTGCGCGGCGAAGTGATATCGTCCTGACCATCGCAAATAGAAAAATGGAATACCGGGACAGTTTGCCGAGAGGCCCTTGTTCCTTGAAGTTTTTCGTTTTTTTTCGCTATTTACGTTAAAATGCCCTTCATATTCGCAGGCACAAGGAATTGGCTTGCCGTTTTTTATTGGCAGACCCTTATTAGGAAACTGCCTTCGGCAATTATCTATTATTATGATAAGCCGTTAATTTTAAATATAAATATATTGCTATGGAGCAAAAAGTATGTCCTGGAATGAACCTGGAGGCGATAATAAAGACCCGTGGAGCGGTCGGGGCGATCAAAAAGGACCACCTGATCTTGATGAGACGATACGCAAGGCTCTGGACAAGTTACACAATCTTTTCGGCGGCAGCGGTGGCGGTGACAGCCAGGAATCGGCGGGCGGCCCGGGAAAAAATCTCGGCTTGATCGCGGTAGGCGCGGTCGCGGTGATCTGGATCGCCAGCGGCACTTATAAGGTCGATGCCGGTAATATCGGTGTGGTAACTCGCTTCGGCAAATACGTTGAAGAAACCAGTCCCGGTTTGAATTGGCATTTGCCTCTTCCCATCGAGCGGGTCGACATCGTGAATGTCGAGCAAAACCGCACGTTGGCGGTCGGCTTTTCCAGCTTTGGCGAAGCCGGCGACCGTTCGGAACCGAAAGAAGCGTTGATGCTGACCCGCGACGAGAATTATGTCGATGTGCGTCTGGTCGTGCAGTACAAGGTCAGCAATCTGTCGAACAGCGCGAAAAAGTTTCTGTTCAATGTGGTCGATCCGGCAACGACTTTGAAACAGGTCACCGAAAGCGCCGAACGTGGCGTGATCGGCAGTTCGGACATGGACTTCGTGTTGACCGAAGGCCGTAATGAGGTCGTCGCACAGGTCAAAAAGGAAATTCAGGAAGTGATGGACCGTTATGAGTCCGGCGTCGAGATTACCAGCGTGAATTTACAGGATGTGCAAGCGCCCGAGCAGGTGCAGGCGGCTTTTCAGGACGTGATCAAAGCGCGTGAAGACAAGCAGCGACTGATCAACGAGGCGGAGGCTTATTCGAACGACATCGTGCCCAAGGCGCGCGGCGCCGCGGCCAGAATGTTGCAGGAGGCAGAAGGCTACAAGGAAAGAGTCATTGCCCAAGCCGAAGGCGAAACCAACCGTTTCTCCAAGATGCTCGGAGAATACCTGAAACAGCCGGAAGTGACCCGCAAACGCCTCTACATCGACACGATGGAGTCAGTATTGGGAGAATCGAATTTGGTGATGATCGATGCGAAAGGCGGCAACAACATACTTTATTTACCGTTGGATAAGATGGCGCAAAAGTTACCTGAAATCGAAACCCAGAGCGTAACGCCACCGGCGAAAGCCGAGTCTTTACCCGTCGAAGCGGAAGAACCGATCACGGTAAGGCCATCAAGCCGTGGACGCGATGCAAGGGGACGCCAATGACAACATTCAATAAAATTATCATCGGTATCGCCGCGCTATGGTTGATCGGCGCGATGTTTGTGTTTTCGGTCAACGAAACCGAAAAAGCGATCAAATTCAAGTTTGGTAAAATCGTCGAATACGATTTTACGCCGGGACTGCATTTCAAATGGCCGTACCCGTTCAACGATATCAAAAAATTCGATTCGCGCATCCAGACGATGGTTTCGAAGCCGGAAGGTTTTTTGACCGCCGAAAAGAAAAACGTGTTTGTCGACTTTTTCGTCAAATGGCGGATTGATGATGTCAGCAGCTTTTATCAACGCGTTGCCGGTGATGTTTATCAGGCCAATAGTCGGCTGGATCCGATCATCAAGGATGCTTTTCGCGGCGAGTTTGCCAGACGCGACATCAAGCAACTGGTTTCGACCGATCGCAAAGCGATACGTGACATTATGATCGCCAACGCGCAAGCGTCGGCGAAAAACCTGGGCCTGAAAATTATCGACATCCAGGTGATGCGGATCGACTTGCCACCGGAAGTCAGCACTTCAGTGTTCCGTCGGATGGAAGCCGAACGTGAGCGGATAGCGCGCGAATTCCGTTCGCAAGGTTCGGAAGCGGCCGAAAAGATTCGTGCCGATGCGGATCGGCAAAGTGTGGTGACCAAGGCGAACGCGTTTAAAGACGCCGAAAAATTGCGAGGTGAAGGCGACGCGAAATCGTCTGAAATCTATGCAAAAGCATTCGGAGCCGATCCCGAGTTTTACGCTTTTTACCGCAGCCTGAATGCGTATAAAAAGACATTCAACAAATCCTCGACGCTGGTACTTGATGCGGATTCCGACTTCTTCCGCTATTTCAAGCAACAGAAATAGCGATTAAGTTGAACACGGCCGCCTTGCGGCTTCGATAACATTGACAAACGCCTCGCCCGTGCGGGGCGTTTTGTTTGAGTGGACTTAGAAAACATGCAACAAAAAGACTCCTGGCTCCTGCCGGACGGCATCGAAGAAATCTTGCCGGCTGACGCCAAACATCTGGAAAGTCTGAGACGCCGGCTGCTCGATATGTTTGCCTGCTGGGGTTATGAGCTGGTGATTCCGCCATTCATCGACTTTCTCGATTCGTTATTGATCGGCTCGGGGCACGATCTCGATTTGCAAACCTTCAAGCTGACAGACCAAATCAGCGGCGAAATGCTCGGCGTCAGAGCCGACATGACACCGCAGGTTGCCCGCATCGACGCGCACCATTTGCATCACGAATGGCCGACCCGATTGTGTTATTACGGCACGGTGCTGCATACCCGCGGCGATCCTTTGGAAAAAACTCGCAGTCCGATGCAGATCGGCGCGGAACTATACGGCCATGCAGGTATTGACAGCGATATCGAAGTGATTCGACTGATGCTGGAAATGCTCGCATTGACCGGTGTGTTGAATGTACATCTCGACCTGGGGCATGTCGGTATTTACCGCTCGTTGTCCCGGCAGGCTGGCTTAAGTTCAGTTCAAGAAAGTGAATTATTCGACGTACTTCAGCGCAAAGCCCGCCCGGAGCTGCTGGATCTGATGTGCAGTTACGTGCTCGATGACAATCTGAAAGCCATGTTCCTGGCGTTGCCGTTGTTGAACGGCGGCGCCGAAACCATCATCCGGGCGCGCCAGGTGTTTGCGAAGGCGGACGAAGAATTGCAAAAAGCATTGACCGATCTCGAAACGATTGCCGCAAGGCTCACGACGATGTTCCCGTCTCTGCCGGTCAGCTTCGATTTGGCGGAATTGCGCGGTTATCACTATCATACCGGGGCCGTTTTTGCGGCCTTTACGCCGGCGGTTGGCCGCGAGGTCGCGCGCGGCGGCCGCTACGACAATATCGGCGGTGTATTCGGCCGGGCCCGGCCGGCGACCGGTTTCAGCGCCGATCTGAAGTTATTGGCAGCACTGAGCGACGCGAACGGATCGGAGGATTCTCAAAGCAAAATATTCGCGCCCTGCCATGGCGATGCCGCGTTGGCTGAAAAAATCCGCGATTTACGTGCCACGGGTCACACGGTGATCCAACAATTGCCGGGTCAGGCCGGTGACGGCGCGGCAATGGGCTGTACCGCGGCCCTTGAACAAGAGAATCAAACCTGGTTCATCAAAAACTTAGCTTAGTGGAAAAAAAATGGGAAAAAATGTCGTAGTCATCGGCACGCAATGGGGCGATGAAGGTAAAGGCAAGCTGGTCGATCTTTTGACCGAACATGCGGAAGCCGTGGTGCGTTTTCAAGGCGGCCATAATGCCGGTCATACGCTGGTCATACGCGGCGAAAAAACCGTCCTGCATCTGATTCCGTCGGGTATCCTCCGTGACAACGTGCAATGCATGATCGGCAACGGCGTGGTGTTGTCGCTGAACGCATTGATAGAGGAAATAGAACTTCTCGAAAAAGCCGGCATACCGGTTCGTAATCGCTTATTGATCAGCGAATCCTGCACCCTGATATTGCCGGTGCATGTCGCGATCGATCAGGCGCGCGAGAAAGCGCGCGGTGCGAAAGCGATCGGCACGACCGGGCGCGGCATCGGTCCCGCCTACGAAGACAAGGCCGGACGCCGGGGACTGCGCGCAGGGGACCTGTCGAATCCGGCGGATTTTGCGGACAAGCTGAAGGAATTGCTGGAGTATCACAATTTCATGCTGGCCAATTACTATCATGCCGACACGGTCGATTTCCAAAAAACCTTGGATGAGGCGCTGGCGCTCGGCGAACAAGTCAAGCCGATGCTGACCGATGTCGGCGAAGCGCTGTACCGTTATCAGGACCAGGGCAAGAATCTGTTGTTCGAAGGCGCGCAGGGCGCGTTGCTCGACCTTGATCACGGCACCTTCCCTTATGTGACTTCATCGAGCACGACCGCCGGCGGCGCCGCGACCGGCTCCGGCGTCGGCCCGCTCGATCTGGATTATGTGCTCGGCATCACCAAGGCCTACGCGACTCGGGTCGGCAACGGCCCATTCCCGACCGAACTGCACGATACCTATGGCGAACATTTGGGCACGGTCGGCCATGAGTTCGGCGCCACGACCGGCCGCAAACGCCGCACCGGCTGGTTCGACGCGGTCGCCATGCGGAAATCGGTCCGGCTGAACAGCATCAGCGGCATCTGCCTGACCAAACTGGATGTACTCGACGGTCTGGACAAAGTCGGTATTTGCACGGCTTATCGTTTGAACGGGAACACGACCGAAACGGCTCCATTGGGCGCGGATCAATATCAGCAATGCGAGGCGGTGATAGAGGAAATGCCGGGTTGGTCCGAAACGACAGCCGGCGTAACCGATTATGCCAAACTGCCGGAAAACGCCAAAGCCTATATCAAACGTCTGGAAGAACTGGTCGGCGTAAAGGTGACGATTCTTTCGACCGGACCGGATCGCGATGAAACGATCATTCTGGAACACCCGTTCGCTTAAGGAACTGCGGCCGTCTCGTTTTTCCAAAAGGAATGACTCTCAAAGCTTGCAGGATTCCGTGTCATTCCTTTTCCGGTCACGAAAAATAGCCGATTGCATCGATTCGCTGCACTGCTCGACGGGGGCTTCTTCCGGTGCTTCCATTAAGTTCCGATTCAGGAAACTCGGCTTATCATGCCCCATCTTTTTTTTGAGGCAGTCGGTAAACTTCGATCTTGCCCGAGGGCACTGTTGTAATAGTCTTTGCCTTGAGGACCGAGCAGATCATAAACACGTAGGTATTATGATCGAATGCGGGTTGGCGCGGCTTGGTATGCCGAAAAGCAACATCATGTACAAACTTTGATTATTAATGTCAGGAATTATATGAAACAAAAAATCACCAAAGCCGTATTTCCCGTAGCCGGATTGGGCACGCGTTTTTTGCCTGCGACCAAGACCACCGCAAAAGAAATGCTGCCGATTGTCGATAAACCGCTGGTCCAATATGCGGTTGAAGAAGCGATCGCTGCCGGCATCGACACGATGATCTTCGTGACCGGACGCACTAAAAACGCGATCATGGACCATTTCGACAAGGCCTACGAGTTGGAAAAAGAGCTCGAAGCCAGAAACAAGACTGAAATCCTGAAGACGCTAAGAGGCATCGTGCCGCCTCATGTGTCCTGCGTGTTCATCCGCCAGTCGGAAGCATTGGGGCTCGGCCATGCGGTGCATTGCGCAAAGCCGGTGATCGGCGATGAGCCGTTCGCGGTGATCCTGCCGGACGATTTGATAGAAGACGGCACGCGCGGTTGTATGGCGCAAATGGTCGAGCTGTATAACCAAAAACGGACATCGATCCTGGGTGTGGAGCGCGTGCATCCTTCCGAAACCGGAAGCTATGGCATCGTCAAAATCGGCGAAGCTTCCGGCACGTTTAGCCCGATTGAGTTGGTCGTCGAAAAACCCAAACCCGAAGATGCGCCATCTAATTTGGCTATCGTCGGCCGTTATATTCTGACTCCGGCGATCTTCAACAAACTCGAGACGACGGGCCGCGGTGCCGGCGGCGAAATTCAACTGACCGATGGCATCGCCGCACTTATGGCCGACGAGCAAGTGCTGGCCTATGAATTCGAAGGTACACGCTATGACTGCGGTTCCAAACTCGGTTTTTTGATTGCGAACGTCGAATATGGGTTGTTGCACCCTGAATTGAAAGACGGCTTCTTAGATTATTTAAAAGAGCGTCATTTTTCAGCGTAGCTCAGTCTTCATGTAACCTTACACGCTGCCCTAGAGTTGCACCAGTGTAATGGAGGATTGTGCACGGCGATAAACCTCATAAGTTACAATTTCAGCATGCTTGCTACTCCCGGAATGAGAGTGGCTTGAATTAAAATACGATTCGGTATTTTTCGATCAACCGGTACAAGGTGATCCGGAAGATGCCGAGTTGAATCCAGCACGTCGAGACCGCCGGGAAGCGGGCTCCAGTCCATGGATGGTAATCTCGAACCCATCCAGAGACCGGGATTCCGGAAATGGCCCTATGCTCTGTGGATATGCGGGAATCGCGGTCACTATCGTAGTCCGGCAAAATAGAATTAAGATGCCATCAATGGGGTATAAATTGAATTAGGCCATTAAGGCTCTTTTAAGCGGATCATGTCCTATGAGTCGCCTGCTGATCGTTCATATGTCTCATCGATGTAAACCTTTCGTTTTCAATCCTTTCTGATGAAGGATTTTGGCCCGATCTCTGCGGTCGTGTTCGATTTTCCGGCAGGCCCGGCAGCGGACGGCGCGCGATTCGACCTTGCCATGGGCAATTTCGTACCACCATTTTTGTTGCGCGGCTTTCCAGGTTTGATGTTTGCCGCAATCGCGGCAGGTGAATTCAATATCGAGATAATAACCGCGCGCGACGAAAGTGGGAACTCCGTAGCTGTTGTAGGGCTTCAATAAGGATGGATCGCACGGGAGCGAGCCGGGCGGCGTCAGGTTGAGGTTGGCTTTGACTGCGGTTTGGATTTTGGCTTGGCGTTTACGGCGGTGGGCCTTGATTTCGGCTTTGCGTTGCTTGTTGCTTTCAATTTGCCCCATCGCGGTAAGCTAATCGGACAGGTTTGCTAAATCGCCGGTCCTTTTGCCGGTTCGCCGCGATTGGCGATGCCGAACGGAATGTGCACCATCGGAATATCCTTGCCGCTCGTCGAGAGATGGTTTTTTTGGTCGTCGAAAAAGATGTGCGGTTTGAACACGGTCAGGATGCGGTCTTTTTTCATGCCGCCCAGAAAAAACGTCTCATTCGCACTGACGCCCCAGCTTTCGAGCGTGGTGACGACTCGCTCGTGCGCGGGAGCGTTGCGCGCGGTGATGATCGCGGTGCGAAGGATTCTTTTATGGTTCCGGTCCTGTTCTATCGCCTGGTCTTCGAGTTTTTGCATGAAGGCCAGTTTTCGGAACAGATCGGCCAGCGGGCCCGGATTATGCGGAATATGCGAGCGGTCCTGCTCGTGCTGGTGAAACTGTTGCAATTGGCCGTTACGGTAAACCGATTCGGCTTCGTCGTCGGCCAGTACGCCGTCAAAATCGAAGGCGACCCGTAATTCTTCATCGTCGGGATCGTCGACAACGCTCGAAGGCAGCACCGCGCCGGCCGGATAGCCGGCGGCGATCGCTTTGAGCACGTCGTTTTCGTTGGCCGATAAAAACAGCGAAGCATTGAAGGCCGGAATGTAAGGGTAAGGCGATTTGCCTTCGGTAAACGCGGCGCGGCTGATGTCCAGGCCATGATGCCTAATCGAGCGAAATACGCGTAGGCCTGTCGTGGCCGAATTTCTGGACAGCAGCACGACTTCGACGGGTTGTTCGCTGCTGAAGCGTTCGTTAATGTTTAGAAAGCGGCGGATGAACGGGAAGGCGACGCCTTTGTCGAGTATCGCATTCTGATTTTGTTCCTGATATGCTTTGTAGGCGACGGGGCCTTGCTCGCGAAAAATGCGGTCGGATTCGCCGAGATCGAACAGGGCGCTCGAGGAGACCGCAATAACGAATTTTTTGTCGATCGGGTAGGACATGGCTAAACCTAGTACAATTCAGGCATTAACGGTACAAGACCTGATTGCAGCGAGCCGGTAAAACCGGCGCTTTCGGCGGCGGCAGTTTTTTTGCCGGCGCCTTCGCTTCAGCCGAAAACCACCAGGCCAGAGAGGCATCGCAACCGTCGCCGGCGGGCAACGGCTCCTGTCCTTCGCAATAGCGGCTGTCCTTCGGGCATTTCAGGCGGATATGAAAATGGTCGTCATGCTTCCACCAGGGGCGGATTTTGTGCAGCCAGTTCTGTCCGGCGTGCGTCCGGCAGAGTTCTCTTTTGACGCTGGCATTGACGAATAGCCGGTCGACTTCCGGCATTTCCGCGCTGATTTGCAAAATTTGTTCATTCGCTCTCGACCATTGACGGCTGTCGATCAGATCGGAATGATCGCGCAGTACAGAAGGCGCATTCCAGTTTTCGCGTTCGTTATAGGCTAGCGCCCGGCTTTCGGCCTGTTTCGACAACAGAAACCAGACATCGACATCCAGTCCGGTTTGGTGGCTGCGGTGTCCGCTCAAGGTCGGGCCGCCGCGCGGCTGTCCCATGTCGCCGATCAGCAGGACGCCAAGATGTTGCTCCGCGGCGCTTTGCCCCAAGGCTTCGATAAAATTTTTCAGGTCAGGATGGCCGTAATAACGGTGCCTGGAGAGGCGCATCACCTGATAGCCGGCGCCGTTCGGCGGCAGTTCGACGGCGCCGCTCAGGCAGCCGGCCGTATAAGAGCCGATACTTTCGGCGCCGTGGCCGAGCGTGACGGGTGTTTTGATGCCGGCCCACGGGTTGGTTCCTGCATCGGCGGAGTTATGGTTATATAGCGCCAAGAATAATACAAAGGAAGCGATTCTTTTCATAACGAACGGTAAGCGGTTGCGTGGCATGAACGGCGCGGTTTATGTGATTATTGTACAGATTTTTTGGTGAATATGCGTTGAAGTCTTTCGACTTTGTGGGATTAATCGATTCATAATCAGCCAACTATAAAATGCTATAGCCAAGGATAGCCGAACCCGAAATATTTTTGTCTATTGGCCTTGGGTTCATCGAGGATTCAGGGGGAACGGTTTTTAATCACTTCTGGTCAGATTTCTTATTCATTGCGCACTTCCAAGGGCGCGTCTTATAACCCGGTTTTATTCGGAACATTCAAATTTATGATTCAAAGATTTATTCTTTTATTCGTTATTTTTTTCGGTGCCATGATCCAAAACAGTTGGGCCGAGTCGTTCAATTTGCCGCTTTATGCGGACTACAGTCTGATCAAAAATGCGTTGGTCACCCAGCTTTTTACCGGTTCCGGCACGACCGCGAATGTCTGGAAAGACCGCCAAAATTGCAGTTTTTTGCAACTCTCCGATCCTAAGCTGGATGGACAGAATGGGCAAGTACATTTGATCAACAATGTACATGTGCGTTTCGGCACCGGCATGAATGGACAGTGTCTGCCGCTCTTCGAGTGGAGCGGCCTTCTCGAAACGTGGCAGCAGCCGACGATCAATCCGCAGCAGACTGTACTCAGTCTGCCGGTTACCCAGGCGCGCGCCTATGATCAGTCCGGCATCCCGTTGAATGTCGACAAATTGCAGGACTTGCTCAGGCGCTATGCGGAGCCGCAACTGGCGAGCTTGAAAGTCGATTTGAATAAATCGCGCGGCGACATCGAGCGCAAATTGGCCGACTATCTGCCGAAAGAAAATGAGGCGGAACTGCATCAGGTAATCAGTACGCTCAAATTTACCGGCGCGACCGCCAAGGAAGAGGGAATCTCGGTGAATCTCGGCTTCGAGGCGCCGGTGAAGCCGCTGTCGAGCACGCCGGCAGCGCCGCTGACCGCGGCCGAGCAACAGCAATGGCAGGAAGCCTGGAAGGCATGGGATGAATTTTTGAGTAAGGCGATTCAACAGGCGTCTTTTGATTCAAACTCCGAGCAACTGCGTGATTCGCTGACCGAAATTCTGCTAGAATCCCGCAGCGCCTTCCAGGCTGCAATTAAAGGCCAGCAGCCGGGCGGCAAGGATCCCGTACGGGTGTTTTTTACCGATACTTGGGAGCGCCTCGCGCCCGAGTTGCACAATTTGGCCAAGCAACTGCCGGAAATTCAGGGATTGCGCTATATGACTTTTATCGCGGCCACCGATGTGATTTATCAGTTTGAAAGCCTGGGCCGGCCATTCGGATTGGAAATCTCATCAGAAGGTTTGCGCAAGCTGGCGCGCATCCTGATCAAAGGACAGCAGGAGCGTGCGGCAATGCCGCACGCTTCGGAAACGCCGCGCGCTCAGACCAACCGGCAATTTGATCAAAGCAAGGAATTGCAGTTCTGAGCCGAGAATTATCGGCAGGAGAATCATTGATCATCGCGCTTTCCAGCGTTTGCGGATAAGCGGCTGATATTTCTTCCAAACGACGTTCGCAAGTCATTAAATTTTGTGAACTTCGCGATATTCTTCTATCCTATTACGGATTCGCATTTCAAAATCACGCGACGATTCAATCTTACAAAGTTTCGAGGAGGGCAATCATGGGCATTTCGTTGAATAAAGGCGGTAATATCAGCCTGTCTAAAACCGATCCCACGCTAAAAAATGTGCTGGTCGGTCTCGGTTGGGATGTGCGGGCGACCGACGGGGCCGACTACGACCTGGATGCGAGCGCGTTCATGGTCAAGGAAGACGGCAAGGTGCGTTCCGACGGCGATTTCATTTTTTATAATCAAACCAAATCGACCTGCGGCTCGGTCGAGCATACCGGCGACAACCGCACCGGCGCGGGCGACGGCGATGATGAGACGATCGTCGTACAATTGGACAAAGTCCCTGCCGACATTCAGCGCGTCGCTTTTACGGTCACGATTCATGATGCCGAGGCGCGCAAGCAAAATTTCGGTCAGGTCGCCAGCGCCTATGTCAGGATCGTGAACAAGGATACGAACAATGAAGTCGCGCGCTACGATTTGAGCGAAGATGCCTCGATCGAGACCGCGATGATTTTCGGCGAAATCTACCGTCACGGCGGCGAATGGAAATTTCGCGCGGTAGGACAGGGTTATGCCGGCGGCCTGGGTGCTCTGGCCCGGCAATACGGCATTAACGTTTAAATCACAGTTTCATTCAACACTAAGAGGAACAACACGATGGCGATTTCACTGAGCAAAGGCGGCAATGTCAATTTGAGTAAAGAAGCGCCCGACCTGAATAAAATCCTGGTAGGTTTGGGCTGGGATGCGCGCGCGACCGACGGTGCGGCGTTCGACCTCGACGCCAGCGCTTTCCTGGTCAAGCTGGACGGCAAGGTCCGTTCCGATAACGATTTCTGCTTCTACAACAACAAAACGGTTGCTGACGGAGCGGTCGCGCATGCCGGCGACAATCTGACCGGCGCCGGCGAGGGCGATGACGAAGTGATCAAGGTCGAATTGAGCAGAATTCCCGCCGATCTGGACAAGGTCGTCTTCGCGGTCACGATCCATGACGCGGAAGCCCGCAAACAAAATTTCGGCCAGGTCAGCCGCGCCTATATCCGCATCGTGAACGAAGAAGGCGGCCAGGAAATTGCCCGTTACGACCTGAGCGAAGATGCCTCGATCGAGACCGCGATGATCTTCGGCGAAATCTACCGGGTCGGCGCCGACTGGAAATTCAAGGCGGTCGGCCAGGGTTATGCCGGCGGCCTCGGACCGTTGGCTTCTTCCTTCGGCGTGAATGTCTAGTACCGTCTAATTCGGCCGCATGGAAATCTCCAAGGGACAGCGGCTGCCGTTGTCCTCGCTTGTCGCCGGCGCTCTCCAGACGATTCAGATCGGACTGCACATCAGCGGCTTGGGCGAAGCGCTCGATTTCGCCTGTTTCGGTCTGGATGCGCAGCAAAAGCTGGCCGACGACCGCTACATGATCTTCTTCAATCAACCGAAAACGCCTTGCGGCGGTGTCGAGCTGGCGGTTCCTGCCGGCGATCAGGCGGGGTTTCTGTGTCGGCTCGATCGTTTGCCGGCTTCGATCGACCGTCTGGTATTTACCACCGCCATCGACGGCAACGGCGCAATGAGGCAAATCCGCTCCGGCCATCTGCGCTTTTTGCAGGACGGCAAGGAGTCTGCGCGCTTTGACTTTACAGGTCAGGATTTTCAGGACGAAAAAGCCCTGATGCTCGGCGAGCTTTACCGGAAGGATGGCGCATGGCGCTTCTGCGCGACCGGTCAGGGCTTCAACGGCGGCCTGGCGGCATTGGTCAGGCGTTTCGGCGGCGAGGTCGCGGAGGATACTCCGGCACCGCCGCCGAGTGCGAAACTGTCGCTCGAAAAGAAAATCGCTGCCCATGCGCCGAAGCTGGTCGATCTGGCCAAAAAAGCCACCGTCTCCCTGGAAAAGCATCGCCTGCACGCAACGATAGCCCGGGTCGCTTTGGTGCTGGATGCCTCCGGTTCGATGAGCGGCCAGTACAGCAAAGGCCGCGTGCAGGAAGTGATCGAACGGCTGTTGCCGTTGGCGGTGCATTTCGATGACGACGGCGAACTGGATGTCTGGGCATTTTCGCGTCAGGCGCTGGCGTTGCCGCCCGCGACATTGGCCAATTATGCCGATTACATCAACGGCACCGAGCGCGGCTGGCGCAATTGGGGCCTGATGAGTATCAACAACGAGCCGGCCGTGATCGAAAAGGTGATCGCACATTACCGGGGCACGCAGTTGCCTGTCTTGGTGATCTTCGTCAGCGACGGCGGCGTCAGCCGAAACAAGGAAATCAAACAATTGCTGACCGATGCGGCATCACTACCAATTTTTTGGCAATTTGTCGGGATCGGCGGCCGGCAATACGGCATCCTGGAAAAACTCGATACGATGGCCGGGCGCCTAGTCGACAATTGCGGCTTCTTTGCGTTGGACGACCTGCACAGCGTAGACGAGCAGGCGCTGTACGACCGTTTGCTGGGCGAGTTTCCCGAATGGCTCGATGCGGCCAAAAGTAAAGGTATCGTCCGATGATGGGCTAGAATTAACCAATCAATAACCAAGAAACGCTAAACACAGAGGGCAAAGCAATGGGTATCAGTTTACAGAAAGGCCAGAAAATCTCGCTGAACAAGGAAGCGGGCGGCGCGTTGAATAAGGTGGTCATGGGCCTCGGCTGGGACGTGAAAAAAGCCGGCGGCGGTCTCTTGAAAGGCATGTTCGGCGGCGGTGGCACCGTCTCGATCGACCTGGACGCATCCTGTGTGCTGTTCGACGAACAAAAGAAGATCGTCGATACGGTCTGGTTCCGGCAATTGAAAAGCAAGGATGGCAGCGTCGTGCATACCGGCGACAATCGCACCGGCGCGGGTGATGGCGACGACGAACAGATCATCGTCGACTTGAACAAGGTGCCGGCCAATGTGAAGTCGCTGGTGTTCACAGTCAACTCTTTTACCAACCAAACTTTCGATCAGGTTGAAAACGCCTATTGCCGTCTGGTCGACAGCAGCAGCAACAAGGAAATCGCCCGCTATACGCTCAGCGGGCAAGGTTCGCATACCGCGCAGATCATGGCGAAGGTGTATCGTCATGAAGGCGAATGGAAAATGCACGCGATCGGCGAAAACGGCCACGGCCGGACCATCGACAGCCTTTTGCCGCAAATCACCGCGAATCTGTAAGACTGCATGCGTATCTGGTTCAACAAGACCTTTTCGACGATTGGCGCGGTATTCAGACAGTTGAAGGCCGGTTATCCGAACGGCGAGATCACGATCGTGTGCACGCATACGCATCGAACCGCGACCGCCTTTCTGGCGAGTGATGAGGCCTATCTGGAACCTTCCGAATTGCATGGGCTGGACTATGTCGCTTGGTGCCTGGATTTTTGCAGCGCGCACCGAATCGATGTGTTTTGGCCGGGCAAGGAAGCGGCCCTGGCCTGTCAACATCGCGAGCAGTTCGAGTCCGCCGGCGTGAAGCTGATGGCTGCGGCCGATCACGACACGTTGACGCTGCTGAACAACAAGGCGCATTTTTATCAAGATCTTCCGAAGGACGTCGCGCTGGCGATGGACTTTATCGCGGTGAATACTGCCGAAGCTTTCGAACGGGCGGTCGAAGTACTGTCGTCAAAACATAAACGCTTATGCGTGAAACCGGCCGTTTCGGTATACGGTCTCGGGTTTCGGATTTTAGACCCGGAGCGCGACAGCATCGTGCATTTGTTGAAAGGTGTCGAATACCAGATTCCTCTGCGGGAATTGCAGGGCGGCATGGCGAATACGCCGCACTTCGATACGCTCTTGGTGATGGAGCATCTGGGCGGCCCCGAATGGAGCGTCGATTGCGCGTCCCGGCACGGCGAGTTGCTGTGCGCGGCGCAGCGCAAAAAATCGCCTTTGGCCGGTCATGGCCAGGCTATCGACAATCATCCCGACATCGCCGGTATGACCGAGAGATTGATCCGGCATTACCGCTTGAACGGCTTGGTCAATATTCAATACAAGGAAGGCGAGTCGGGCCCGCGTCTGCTCGAGATCAACCCGCGCCCTTCCGGCGGTTTCGGCATGGCCTGTCTTGCCGGCGCGAATCTGGCGAAGATTGCGTTGGAAGCCTTCAACGGCGAAATGCCGGAGATTCCGCCGCTGCGTTACGGGCTGAAAGTCAGCGAAATCAATACGCCGGTGGTTTTGCTGGATGAAACTTCTGTCGTCTGACGGCTTGGCATCATCCGTTCGTAATATTTATGCGCTAGACTTACGGGGCGGCTTGATCCGTCCCTCGCGTTAAAGCTACCTCAAATCGTTGCGCCATCCCTTGTATTGAATAACTCCCGATGACCCCAACCCTCTCCATCCCACTCGAAACCGGCATTCTGCACCTCGACATCGAGCCGGGCCGCGTGCCGATAAAGCGCTTGCTCGGCTTCGCCTCGCGCATCGGCAGCAAGCGCAAGTTTCTTCTGGTCAGCAAGGTGCTCGGCAAGCATTATCCGGTCAGTCCGCTGCTGATGAGCTGGTCGTACCGTGCATTGGCGCGGTTGGTGATGAATAGCGGCTTAGGGCAAAGCTCACTGTGGATCGGCATGGCCGAAACCGCGACCGGCCTAGGCTACGGCATTTTCGAGGCGGCCAGTCACGAGGGGATGAAAAACGGCCTGTTCATGCAGACCACGCGTTATCATCTGGAAGGCGCGCCACGTCTCGAATTTGACGAGGCGCACAGCCATGCGACCGATTTTTTTCTGTATTATCCGACCGAAGCGCAAGCGTTGGCGCTTTTTTCGAACGCGGAAACACTGGTGTTGATCGACGACGAAATAAGCACCGGGCGCACTTTTTTACGGCTGATTCAGTCTTATCAAGCCGTCAACCCGGGGTTACGCAAAGTGTTCATCGTCAGCCTGGTCAATTTTGCGAGGCAGGAAGACCGCGCGAAACTCGAAGCGCAAGCTGGCGTGCAGGTGGATTGGGTCGCGCTGCGCGAGGGCAGTTTGCGTTTCGAGGATGCCGGCGATGAGACTTTGTCTCCGGTTGTCGTCAATGCGATCGGCAACGGCAGCTGCAAGAGGCATTTGCTGGCCTGGCCCGGCCGTTCCGGCATCAAGGCGCCAGTGACCTTGGCGGATGCGGACATTCAGGCGCTCCAGGAACTGTTGAATCGGGCCGGTTCGCGATCGCTGCTGGTGCTGGGTACCGGCGAATGCAATGCTCCGGCTTATTTGCTCGGGCGCGAGCTTGAGCGCCGGGGATACCGGGTCAAGGTACAAAGCACAACCCGTTCGCCGATTCATCCGGGCAATGACATTGCCTCGGTCTGCCGTTTCGAAGACAATTACGAAGACGGCATCGACAATTTCATTTACAACTTGAATCCCGATGCCTACCAAACGATCATTCTCTGCCACGAAACCCCGCTGAGCGAGCCTCTCCAAGAGCGTCTCGATGCCTGGCGCGCGATCAGCGCCGGCATCGCCATCGATCCTTCGACCGGACATGCAAAACTACATTTTTTTAGACCTGGATGATACTTTGTTTCAGACCTTGCGCAAGTGCGAACACGGCCCGCATGATCCGGCGCTGGAAGTCAGGGCTTTTTTGCCCGACGGCACGCCGAATTCGTTTGCGACGCGCAAGCAGCAATGGCTTTGGCAGTGGTTTCAGAAAGACTTCAAGATCGTGCCGGTCACCGCGCGCGATGCCGGAGCCTTCGCGCGCGTGAATCTGCCGTTTCGGGAAGAAGTCGTGCTGAATCACGGCGCGGTGATCCTGGATAAAAATCGTCAATTCGATCTGCCGTGGATGGAGCGGATGCGGGATCTCTTGCCCGATTATTATCAAAAGCTGCTGGCGGTCTGGGAGGACGTGCAGGTTTTCGCGGGTCGCCATGAAGGCTACAAATTGCGCCTGGTCCGCGATTTCGATATCGACTGGTTCGGTGTGGTGAAACATAAATCGGGCCTCGAGGCGCCGCTGAAAGCCTTGCTCGAAGATACCGTCAAGCCGCATCCTTTTGTTCAGGACGGCAGTTTATACACGCATCTGAACGGCAATAATCTGGCGCTATTGCCGAAAATCATCAATAAGGAGGATGCGGTACAGTATTTATTGGACCATTACCGGCGGCGACATCCCGAAATTTTGACGTTCGGCGCGGGTGACAGTCGGACAGACGCGCCGTTCATTACGCTCTGCGATTATGCGTTGATCCCGAAGAATACACAGTTGTTCAACACACTCGCGATGGTGCAATAAGATGACGCCACCGTTCACGGGCAGCTATTCAGCCGATGATGTCGAGTTTTTGCTGACACCGATCGATATGGAAGATACGCCGGTCGAAGTTAAGGAAGCATTGATTCAGTCGGGACAAAGACATTATTCGGAGATGCTGACGCGCGAAACGCTTCCTTCCGAGGATTATTTGCAATTGTTTCACGATGCCCTGGCGTTGAACGGCCGGCGCATGGCCGAACATCTGCTATTGCTGGCCAAACGGATCGACCAGTTGCGCAAAGATCGCATCGCGCTGGTTTCGCTCGCGCGTGCCGGTACGCCGGTCGGTGTCTTACTTAAGCATGTGCTGAAACGTCATTTCGACCGCGAAGCCGCACATTATTCGATTTCGATACTGCGCGACAAAGGCATCGATCAATATGCGTTGCGTCATATTTTGCAGCGCCATGCTAAGGAATCCTTGGTTTTTGTGGACGGCTGGACCGGCAAAGGCGTGATCGCCCGGCAATTAGCCGCCAGTTTGGACGATTTTGCCGTTTCCTGCGGCATTCGTATTCCGGCCGATTTGTTCGTGTTGACCGACCTGTCCGGGGCGGCGGCAGTCGCCGCCTCGTTTGAGGATTATCTTATACCGTCCTGCGTATTGAATTCGTCCGTATCCGGCTTGATCAGCCGTTCGATTTGGCGGCAAAACGCGGCCGATTCCGCTTCATTTCACGGTTGCGTCTACTATAAAGCCTTCGAGCCGCATGATTTATCCCATTATTTTATCGATACGATGCTGAGACATGTGGAAGATGTGTATCGAGAATCCGGCATTAGGGAATCTCAAACCCTACTCGATAAGGAAACCTTGAGGGCCGCATCGCTGGATTTTTTGCAGACCGTTGCCCAACAATATCGGTTAAGCCATTATAATTACATCAAACCTGGGATTGGCGAGGCGACTCGCGTATTGCTGAGGCGCGGGGCAGGGCGGTTGCTGCTCAGAAATGCGGATTCGGAAGCAACTCGGCATTTGCTTTGGCTGGCCGAGTCGAAATCGATTCCGGTCGAAGTGAGCAAGGATTTGCCCTATCTCGCGGCAGCTTTAATCAAAGAGGTCAAATGAAGAGTATTACCCCAGTTTCCTATCAAAACCAGCCGTTTTCACCTTGGCAACTGGGGGCGCCATTGTATATGCCAGCCCACCGGCTCGACCTTCGCGACATTGCGAATGGCGATAAGCTGCCGCAGTTGCGGTCGATGATTTTTTGCACCGAAGATGCGGTATTGAAATTTGAGGTCGACAGTTGCATCCGCCATTTGGCCCTGTGCATGCAGGGCTTTCGGGAAACCCAAGGGCGCTTCCGCTTCATTCGCGCGCGCAATCCCGAGATTCTCTCGCGTTTGCTGGACTTGCCGCATATCGAGCGCGTCGATGGCTTCGTGCTGCCGAAGTTTACGCTCGACAATTTTTCCGCCTACTTCGAGCAACTGCAGGGCACGCCTTTCAAGGTGATGCCAACGCTTGAAACCCGCGAAGTGTTCGATGCCGAGGCGATGCGCGAACTTCGCCAGGCCTTGTTGCAGGAAGGCGTAGATGCACGTATCCTGATGCTCAGAATCGGCGGCAACGATTTGATGAACCTGCTGGGTATCCGTAGGCCCCGGCACATGACGCTGTATCAAACGCCCCTGGGACAGGTGATCGCGCAATTGGTCACGCAGTTCAAGCCTTATGGTTTTGCCTTGTCCGCTCCGGTTTTCGAATATCTGGACGACTATGAGACTTTGCAGCTAGAGATTCGCCAGGATTTGGCGCATGGACTGGTCGGCAAGACCGCGATTCATCCGGATCAGGTGCCGGCGATCGAAAATGCCTATCGAGTCGAACGCTCGGACTACGAAATGGCGGTGACGATGAACGACAGCGCCGCGCCGGCCGTGTTCAGAATGCACAATGCGATGTGCGAAGTCGCGACGCACGGACAATGGAGCGATGATATCATCGCCCGGCATGCCTGTTACGGCAAGCGGGAACTGGTGTCGTTGCCGGATTATAAAGAAGTTACCATCTAATCAAACGCGCAACTTGGCGGGAGGGTTGAGAAATGTATAATCGGATAGATTTGGTTGCCGGGCAAAACTGCCCGCTGCCTGCCTCAGCCTTGCATGTCACCGTGGCGACAGGGCGCAAGATTTCGGGGCCTGATCTCGATTTGAGCGCTTTTCTATTAAATGCGCAAGGCAAGGTGTCCAGGGATGACGATTTTGTTTTTTACAATCAGCCGGTCCGCGCCGATCAGGGTGTCGAACTCGAAGCCGAACAGAACCGCTTGACCTTGCATCTGGGCAGGACGCAGTCGGAGGTTACGAAAATTGCGCTGACGATCACGATCACCGACGGGCAGGCGAAAGGCCAGGGTTTTGCGGAGGTTCAGCAGGTGACCGTGCTGGTCAAGGATTTTCTGACCGGCATCGAAATCGCGAGCTTTGCGCTCGACACGAGCAAAAATCAGGAAACCGCGCTGATCCTGGCCGAATTTTACCGGCATCAGGACAAGTGGAAGCTGCGCGCGGTCGGCCAGGGCTTCATCGGCGGCTTGCAGCCTTTGGCCGAGTTTTATGGCGTCGATATCAGCGAAGGCGAATCGAGCCCTGCACAGCAGCCAACGCTTTCTCCGGAGCCCGCGCCGCCGCAGAAACTGAATCTGAGCAAGATTACGCTCGAAAAGCGTGGCCAGTCGATCTCGCTGGAGAAAAACCGGGAGGGTTTAGGCGAGATTTTGGTCAATCTGAACTGGAACGCGGTGCCGGTCAAATCAACCGGCCTGTTCGGCAGAAAGGCGGAAGGCATCGATCTGGATCTGGCCTGTCTGTGGGAATTTCAGGACGGTGCGCGTGGTGCGGTGCAGGCCTTGGGCGGGCATTTCGGCAATCTGCGGCAGTTCCCGTTCATCGAACTCGATCAGGATGATCGCAGCGGCCGCTCGGTCGGCGGTGAAACGATGCGCATCAACGGCAGCCACTGGCAGGAATTCAGCCGGGTGCTGATTTTTGCGTTCATTTATGAAGGCGTGCCGAACTGGTCGCATGTCGATGCGGTGATCACGATCAAGTGTAAAAATCAGCCCGCTATCGAAGTGCGGCTCGACAGTCACCGCAACGATCAATTCATGTGCGCGATCGCGATGCTCGAAAACGTCAACGGCCAATTGCGCATCACTAAACTGGTCGATTATTTTTCCGGCCATCAGCAAATGGATCATGCCTATGGATGGTGCTTGAATTATGTGGCGGGAAGTAAATAAACATTTGATTTATATATAAAACAAGTCGTTTTAAAAAGCTGATTTCACCAACAATCAATGAAGGAGATAACCCATGAGTTTTGAAAGTTTCTTGAGTCAACTGAAAAGCAAAGCCAATGAATTAAAAACCGACGTTTTGAAATTCAAGAACAAGGATTTTCTTAACGCGGCAATGGCCGGTTCCGCATTGATTGCGATGGCCGACGGCAGCATTACCGGCGAAGAAAAGCAAAAAATGATCAAATTCATCGAGAGCAACGATGCGTTGTCGGTGTTTACGACCAGCGATGTGATCAAGGCGTTTCAGGATTTTGTCGGTCAACTCGAATTCGATAAGGATATCGGCGAGGCCAAGGCTTATCAGGCGTTGGGCAAAATGAAATCGAACAACGAAGCCGCGCGCTTGTTGATGCGGATGATCATTGCGATCGCTTCGTCCGACGGCAATTTCGATGCGACCGAGAAAAAAGTTGCGGTTAAAATCGCCGGCGAGCTTGGCGTCAACCCTTCAGAATTTGAATTAGTCTAAATATTGCATTATGATGAAAATCAGCGGATATTCAATTTAAAACCTATACGCGGTTCAAATTGAGTCATTTGGCGTACTCCCTACAATTATAATCAACGTCACTTGTAATCGCGGCCTGTTGAAAACCCTTTTTCAGCGGGCGCCGCGAGGCAAAGGGATTTGCAATCCCGATCATCTTTGGATCATCGGGATAGTCGGCGGAAATCCTCGTTCCAGCCGAATTGGAAATTCCTCCAAGGACGGTCCTTGCCGGCATCCATCAGGCACCAATGAAAGCCTGGCTGCCGGTCCCCATGATTATTGCCCAATCGAATGCGGGCTCAGGAGACGTTATCATGAAGACAAATCTACAAACCCTGCTACTTTTGACAGCCCTTATTGTAGGTTGCCTGCTGGTTTTCAACCAGTTCAATTCCCGGTCGCCGGTATCAGAAGACACCATCGCCTATTCGGATTTTATCAACAAGGTCAAGGCGAAACAGGTCGCCCGCGTCGAGATCATGGGCGACCATATCAAAATGCGCACAAATGACGGCCAGGAATATGAAACTTACGACCCGGACGATCCGCACATGATCGACGATTTGTTGGCCGCCGGCGTGCAGATCCGCACCGTCGCTCCGCCCAAGCAATCGATGCTGATGGAATTGTTTGTTTCCTGGTTCCCGATGCTGCTGTTGATTGCACTCTGGGTTGTCTATATGAAACGGATGCAGGGCGGAAGCGGAAACGGCAGTTTCGGCAAAAGCAAGGCGAAGCTGCTCGAGGAAGACAAGCGCACGGTCCACTTTGCCGATGTGGCCGGCTGCGAGGAAGCGAAGGAAGAAGTCGTCGAACTGGTCGATTTTCT